>JANNDZ010000166.1:0-1936 GCA_031378395.1 Pseudanabaena sp. OTE_75_metabat_487_sub | reverse complement strand
AAATTTCTGCATCTTGTCAAAGAATTCGGGATTTTTGGTATATGTGGGCGACTACTTTCGCCTTTCAGCCGTGGCATAGTGCTGTTGAATTTAAGCGGTATTTGCATCGCTTTATGATGGAATTTTCGCGGATTGAAACCCTCGCTGGGGTGAAGCGCACTGTCTACAATCAATACGATTCTTTTGTGCGCCCGTTGCAGAGTTGGCTGGCGGAGCAAAATGTTCATTTTTATGTAGATTGTAAGGTAACGGATCTAGAGCGACACATCGCCACAGACAAGTTAGTAGTGACAGATGTTCATTATCAGCAAGCGGGCGAAAGTAAAATCATTGACGTTGAAAATGGCGATCTAGTTTTTCTCCAAAATGGCTCGATGACTGACGCTTCGAGTCTAGGTTCGATGACAAGTGCGCCTCCAAAGCTAACCAAACAAGATTGTACTAGTTGGAGTCTATGGGAAAAGTTGGCAGCGGAAAACTCAGGTTTTGGGAATCCGGCGGCATTTAATAGCAGTATTGCCGAGTCTTGCTGGGAGTCTTTTACCGTCACGCTCAAAAACCCAGCATTCTTTGACAAGATGCAGGCATTTAGTGGCAATGAGGCGGGAACTGGCGGACTAGTCACTTTTAAAGACTCGAATTGGTTGATGTCTATAGTTCTCGCTCATCAACCTCATTTTATCAATCAACCTGCTGACGTGCAGGTGTTCTGGGGATATTCTTTGTTTCCAGATCGAGTGGGGAATTTCGTCCCCAAACCGATGGATGAGTGCAATGGTGCTGAAATCATCCAAGAACTCTGCGGACATCTCCGCTTCGATTTAGATATTGTCGCATCGGCTAACTGTATTCCTTGCCGAATGCCATATATCACCAGTATGTTTATGCCGCGTTTGCATACCGACAGACCTATCCCAATTCCCCACAATTCCCGCAACCTCGCTTTCATCAGTCAGTTTGTCGAGATTCCCGAAGATGTCGTTTTTACGGTCGAGTATTCAGTGCGAGTGGCGCAGATGGCGGTTTATCAATTCCTAAATATCGATAAACAGGTTCCACCAATCTCACCTAATGACAGATCGTTAAAAGTGGAGTTTGAGGCATTAATCAAGGCGTTTAAGTAATGCTATTCTGCGCGACCGTCAAAATTATTTGAAAGGAGTCTTTCATGAATCACATCACCACAACCGACCTATTAGAACATCTTAAATGGCGATATGCGACCAAGCAATTCGATCCCACCAAAACAATTGCGCCAGAAATTTGGACAGCTTTAGAAGATGCGTTGGTATTAACACCATCTTCCTATGGGCTACAACCGTGGAAATTTTTGGTTGTCACCAGCGCAGAAATCAAAGAACAGCTCCAACCCTTGTCGTGGAATCAGCCCCAGGTTACTGATTGCTCGCATTACGTCGTGTTCGCGATTCACAAAAATCTGACTGCGGCTCATGTCGATCGATTTGTTGCTCGTACTGCCGAGGTGCGGGGTGGGACTGTCGAATCGATCGCCAACTACCGAAATCTGATGGTCAATGACGTGGTTAATGGGGCACGTAGTTTTCAGGTGAATGAATGGTCAACGCGCCAAGCTTACATCGCCCTCGGTAACTTCATGACTAGTGCTGCGTTGCTCGGTGTGGATACCTGTCCGATGGAAGGAATCGAACCTGTCAATTACGATCGCGTGCTGGAGCTAGCGACACAAGGCTTAACTACAGTCGTGGCTTGTGCGGCTGGCTATCGCTCTGAAGCCGATAAGTATGCTCGACTGGAAAAAGTCAGATTCCTCAAGTCAGAAGTCGTAGAAATTCTGTAGCGTCGAACTCGAACAAGTACTCAGCTAATCAGCTCTCGACAGCTCACAGATTAAAAATTCACCAACCACAGACAATAACATGGCAACTGAACTCAGCCAACAGCTATCACTCACGCC
>JANNDZ010000136.1:0-3838 GCA_031378395.1 Pseudanabaena sp. OTE_75_metabat_487_sub | reverse complement strand
CGCTTCGCGTCGCTATTCGATTATTCGGGTTTGCTTTTCATGTTTTTACTGGCACTTTTGCTGATGATTTCTAGTTCGTGGATTTTGAGGTGAGGTGAAACAATATTGTGTAATAAATCCGTAGTCTGACTTGATTGCAGCATATATGGCAATTGTCTTATCCCTTCAAGAAAACATAGACTTGCTGCTAATTTTAGTCAAGTTAGCGATCGCGTTAGGCTCAATTGCCATTACGTTATTACTGCTATTTTGGTTGCGACTTAAGAAAATTGAAAAACGTATATATCAGAGACGAAGACAGCTAAAGCCGAGATTTAATCAAAACATCACGCCGAAAACCTCACAAAAAATGCTGTCAAAGTCTCACAAATCCTTCGGCTCGACCCACGTTATCACCAATCGATCAATAGGTAACTTGGCAACAGTCAACAAGCGATCGCCAAAGACTCAGGTCTATATAACAACTTCATCCCCAAAGCTTTTACAAAAATCAAAGAGACGCTCTAGTCGAGTTCGGTTGCACTGGTTATGGGCGATTATGATCGCTAGTATGACAGGCATGGCGATCGCCTTAATGCAGCTCGGAAATAGCTTTATTAGTCCTGAATATATGCCAATTGTTTGGTTGTTAATTGGTTTAACCCTAGTCGTCAGCGCCACATTTATTGAAATTGCATAATTAAGTATTTTCACCGCCTACGGCGGTGAAAATAGTTTTTTGCTGGTACAAACACGCGACAATTTAGATCCCGTGAGAATTACGGCAAAGCTAAACAATATTTGGGAAGATCAATATGCGACGTGCGGTTTTATGTGGATATTACGGAATGGGTAATGGTGGCGATGAGGCGCTACTTGCCGCATTGCTGCAAATGCTACCCAAAGATATCCAACCGCTTGTATTGTCTGCTAGTCCCAAAGCTACCGAAAATTTGCATCAGGTCGAGGCTAGCGATCGCTATTCAGTATTTGCATTGATCAATGAACTAAAGCGATCGGATTTATTCATTTGGGGCGGAGGCAGCTTGATGCAAGATGCTACTAGTGCCAGAAATCCGATTTATTATGGTGGGATTATGGGCTTAGCTCAGGGGATAGGCTTGCAGACGATCGCATGGGCGCAAGGGGTGGGACCACTGAAGCGTAAGTTGAGTAAATGGATCGCCAAACGCGCTTTTCAGGGTTGTACATCGGTATCAGTGCGCGATCGCAATTCGGCACAATTATTGGCAGACTGGCAAATTGAAAGTCTGGTTGCGCCTGATCCTGTATGGGCTTTGGATGCAACTCCAATTAATATGTATCGAGATTTATCTAAACCTCGTGTTGCGGTAGTTTTGCGATCACATCCTGCGCTAACGTCCTGTCGCCTTGCCACAATTACTGAAGCTTTGCAAAAGTTGCAGAATCAAACTAATGCTGAAATTTTGTTGATCCCATTTCAGCCATCTCAAGACAAGGCGATCGCCCAAGCAATCTGTGATTCGCTAAATGAGAAGCTTCCCAATCGCAGCCAAATCATCATCCAAAAAGATCCCCGTCGCCTTAAGGGGATCTTTAGTAGCGTCGATTTGACGATCGCAATGCGGTTACATGGATTGATTATGGCGGCGGCTGAAGGCAGTCATTGCTCGGCAATTAGTTATGATCCAAAAGTGTCTTATTTAATGCAAGATTTAGGGATCTCTGGTTGGGAATTAGCGGATTTGCCCGATGACGCGCAGCTACTTACTGACGCTTGGGTTGATCATCTCGAACATCAAAATCAATTTTTAAGCGATCGGGTGCAGAAACTCAAACAACAGGCTTTAATTCATCAAAAAATATTAGGCTAAAGCCAAAATTCTCTTTTGTCTTTAAGGTTTTGAAATTCTCAAAATGGTTTTGCCCAATAGATTAGAAGTGCTGCTTTGCGATATAGCTGTTATTAGTACATAAAACCGAAGAAGAGAATGGCGGCTCGCCGCGCCGCCATTTTCCTCTTCGGTTTTGATTTTGTCTCAACACAAGCGACCATAGCTATAACTCTAATCTAAGTATCTGAGCACAATTAAATATAAAGCCCTAAGAACTGTACCGCTCGCGCAGCGAGCGGTACAGTTCTTGGTTTTGGGTTGTTAATTATGCCGAGGTACTTATTGGGCAAGTTCGGAGATCGCCCTAAATTTTCAAAACCCTGTGTACATGGAATTGTGATAACTTAGAGTACTGTAAACATTTTAGAAATATTTTCGAGAGATATTTTCGGCAACGAGCAAAAACTCTTCGCTCCTCGAAATGTTGCCCTAGAAATCCAAAACAAGCTTACTTAATATGGCAGACATTACAACCCAACAAATTCAAGAGCTACGTGCGAGAACTGGCGCAGGTATCAAAGACTGTAAAGCAGCGCTCGTTGACTCCAGTGGTGATTTTACCAAGGCAACCGAATACCTGAGACAAAAGGGGCTTGCCTCTGCTGTTAAAAAAGCAGCCCGTGAAGCATCTGAAGGAATCGTCCATAGTTATATTCACTTTGGCAGCCGCATTGGTGTGCTAGTCGAAGTTAACTGCGAAACTGATTTCGTAGCGCGTCGTGAAGAACTCAAAGAACTAGCTGATAGCGTAGCTAAGCAAATTGCTGCTTGCCCTAATGTGGAATATGTCAGTGTTGCCGATATTCCTGCTGCTTTTGTAGAAAATGAAAAGCAAATCGAAGCAGGCAAAGATGACTTGGCTAGCAAGCCTGCTGCTATTCGCGAGAAGATCGTACTTGGACGCATCGAAAAGCGCCTAAAAGAATTGTGCTTACTCGATCAGCCTTTCATCAAAGATCAAAGTATTACCGTTGATGAATTGGTGAAACTAACTGGCACTAAGCTCAACGAAAACGTTAAAGTTCGTCGTTTTGTGCGCTTTGTGGTTGGCGAATAATCAAAAAAATTTCGATTTTTCAGCGCCAATGGCGCTGAAAAATCGAAATTTTTTTGGTATAGATTTAAAGAAATAATGTGAACTACGATGCTGGTGCGTATTGATAAAGATATTCAAAATATCCAACAGGCGATCGCTGATGTGATCAGTCGGATCGATGTTATTCATATTGAGTATTCACAAGCGATCGCTCAGGCAGTCCAGCAACAAATTTTGCTGACAGTATTTAAGTTTTGCACCCAAAAATGTCCTGATGCATTTCTAGCGCTGTCTCTGTCAGCGCGTCAAAATTTGCAAGAAGAACTGCGGCAGAGGATCAAATCGCTCTGTGAGCAGATGCAAAAAACTCTCGAAGAATGCGATCGCGACAGTCGCACCAATCAAGAAAATCTCGATACCCTGCTCAGTAAGCTCCTCAATGAAAGCATGGAAAAACTGAACCAGCTTTTAGTTGAGCATAAAGTTTTAAAGCTCGAAGAAAGCAAGACTAAAGATGATAAATCTGTACAGATGAGTATTCGTCTTGCTGAAATTGAGTTTACCGATCGCAAAGTCATGTCTCATCGCGGCGAGTTGCGAGTTTTATCGGCAAGGCTGGCGCATTTACACAATGAGCTAGAGAAAAAGTATCAACAAAAGACGATCGCCGAAGCCGAATTAGCATGGCGATCGGCATGGGTGGAATAATAATTTTATTGAGAGGGTTGATTTGCAACCCTCTCAATAATATTATTGGGTTTTATTAACGATTAGTTAAAGCTATGACAAAAAATCGTGTAGTGTATCGTGAGTTTGGTGCACCTGAGGAAGATGATTCAGATCAGAATGTGGTTGATTTACCGCCGCAGCAACAAAATCCTCGGATTCAAGTAACACGCAGAGGCAAGGGTGGCAAGACCGTAACTGAAGTGACAGGATTTCAGAC
>JANNDZ010000122.1:0-4208 GCA_031378395.1 Pseudanabaena sp. OTE_75_metabat_487_sub | reverse complement strand
TTAATCTCAGAAAGTGTGACTAAAACCTCACTTCCAAAAGCCTCGATCGCAGGTTTGCGGAGATCCGCATAAACAGCATCAAGAATTAGCTGTTCATGATCTTTAATCAGTTGTGAAAGTTTATTGAGTTGCGCAACCCGAAAATTATAGTCCTTGGTTTTACCTGTGGCAAAGAAAGCGCGTTGATTGGCGATCGCAACTTGAATATCAAGACTACTGGCAGGTATGGTGACCATAATTTGTAATTCGTAATTTGTAATTCGTAATTTAGAATTCGTAATTTATAAAATTGAGTTCTCCCTCAAGGTTAACTCATGTTAATTTTAAGCGATAGCAAAAGCTTATACATACTGCAAAAACTATGGCAATCTTTGGTGGCATCCTGATCATAATCGGTATCATTCTGTTTTTTGTCCAAAAGAATTACAGTACGAAACTACAAAGTATTAGGCTAGCAACAGCCTCAACAGTTGCGGAGTTGCAACGTATTGCTAGTGAAATTGCGGGAGAGATTGGTAGTGGAAATTTACGAGAATATGTAAAGGTGCGCGGTATTATTCGTAGTGATCGCCCTTTAATTTCGGAGCTTAAACAACAACCCTGTGTGCATTACACCATGAAAGTCGTCAGGGAATATGAGGAGCAGGAGACAACTCGCGATAGTGAAAATAAAACCCGCACCGAAACTCGTCGGGGTTCAGAAACTGTATCAAGTAATAGTCAAGCAATTCCATTTACTTTGCAAGATAATTCTGGCGAACTTATGGTTAATCCTGATGGTGGAAATATTGACACTGTTCAAGTTTTAAATGAGTTTCGACAAGAAAATTCAAGTGGTTCTTCCATATCTTTTGGCGGTTTTAATTTATCACTCGGTGCGGGCATGGGTGGTAGACGCACGATTGGTTATCGTTATACGGAGTCGATCTTGCCCTGCGATCGCGAAGTATTAGTAATTGGGACAGCTGCCGATGAGGGTGGTCAAGTCACTCTCCGCAAGCCGATCCAATCTGACAAAAAGTTTATTATTTCCCTCAAGAGTGAAGAGGAACTTGCCAAGTCTACGGAAAATGCTGCCAAATGGTATTTATATGGCATGGTTGCTTGCTTAGTGATCGGGGCAATTTTATTGATTTTGGGATTAATTTTAAAAAAATAAACATTACAGAACTTTACATCCCTTGCCGAGAGATAAATTCGGCTCAAAGCCCTGAATTCATTTCTCGGCAAGGGACTTGTTAGATTTCCATAAAATATTTAGACTCATTGCTGGCAACTGTAACTACAGTGGGTAGGCTGTTTTAACAAAACTCATGTTATGGGCGCAGAAATGAAGAGAATTCGATTTTGGATAGTAATTTGCCTTAGTTTTTTTCTTGTTCTAATTTCTCATCCACTTATCGAGATGCTCTCTCCCATTTATGCGCAAACTCCTTTTATTCAAAATATTCCCCTGCTACCTTTCAACATGCAAGGGCAAACCGAACTACAACCATTTGACGATTTAATCAAAGATCATCAAAAACTAACGGGGCTATTTACACTCTATCGCCATCAAGAAACAGGCAAGACCTTTGCCGAAATTCAACCCGAACAACTTAATCGCAACTTTTTGGCGGTAATGACTCTTGAATCTGGGCTAGGTGAACGAGGTCTCTATCGTGGGGTTCCTCTACGTGACTTAATGTTCACCCTTCGCCGCTTAAACAATAATTTGCAATTTGTGGTTCCCAACACCAACTTTCGCGCTCAGCTAGGTGATCCCCAAGAGCGATCGCTTAGTCAATCCTTTAGTGACTCGGTTTTGATATCACTACCAATTCGTAGCATTCATCCTAAAAACAAATCTTTGCTGGTTGACTTAGATCCTTTAATCTTGAGTGATATTTTACCAAATTTGAGTAAAACCTTAGCCGCACAGCTTGGCGCTCCCTTCATCGCCGACCCCAGCAAATCCTATATCAGCAATGCGGAAGCATTTCCCCAAAACATTGAATTGGAATCGGTATTTAGCTTCATGGGAACATCAATACCAAGATCGGAGTTTAGCCCTCCAGACCTAAGTACTTTGTCCGATCGCAGCGCTTTTACGCTCAAAGTCCGCTATAGCCTATCTCAACTCCCAACCCAAAATGGCTATCGTCCTCGCTTTGCTGATGAGCGAGTTGGCTATTTTGTCACCGCCTATCAAGACTTTTCTAAAAATTCTGGTAAGACTCCATTTGTACGCTATATCAATCGTTGGCATTTAGAAAAGCAAAATCCCCGTGATTTGCTTTCTCCACCCAAACAACCGATCACCTTTTGGATTGAGAATACAGTTCCTTTAGAATATCGCAGTGCTGTGCGTGAAGGCGCGTTAATGTGGAATCGTGCCTTTGAGAAGATTGGATTTAAAGATGCGATCGCAGTGAAACAAATGCCCGATCGCGCTGATTGGAACCCAGCCGATGTTCGCTATAACACGATTCGTTGGTTTAACTCGATTGATGGTTTCTTTGCGATGGGGCCATCTCGTACCAATCCTTTAACAGGGCAGATTCTTGATGCAGATATCATCATCGATAGTAATTTGATTCGGTCGATCAAGCAGAATTATGGAAGTGTTGCTCAACAAAATAGTTGGCAAAATTTGTCTTTTTTATCGCGGTTGACAGGTAATCCAAATCTATGCAGCTATGGCATGGATGCACGGCGGATGCGCTATGACAAACAGGCGATCGCATTACTCAGAAAACAACCGATTACCACTAATTTCAATAACAACTTGTTTATGTCTAGCGCTAATGATTTGTGCTATGGCATGGAAGCAGTGGAACAATTTCAGTTAGGCGCAATGTCCCTATCTCTCTCTGAGAATGTATTGCCCAGTAGCGATCGCATGAAGGACTATGTTAATCAATTCGTGCGTGAAGTTACAGCTCATGAAGTTGGGCATACATTGGGTTTGCGGCATAACTTTCATGGTAGCGCGATGCTCTCGCCTACGGAGTTGAATAATACGGAAATCACCCGCAAACGGGGTTTGGTATCTTCCGTGATGGATTACAACGGTGTAAATCTTGCGCCACAGGGGACAAAGCAAGGTGATTTCTTCACTAGTAAAGTTGGTGCATATGATGAATGGGCAATCGCCTATGGGTATACCCCAATTGATGCGATCATTCCTGCTGGAGAACTCAAAGAGCTAGAAAAAATCGCTAAGCTTGCACCTCAGCCAGAGTTAGCCTATGCCCCCGATGAGGACGCATTTGCTGGACTCGATCCCATGATTCAAACCCATGACTTGAGCAACGATTTAGTTACCTATGCTCAGTGGCAGTTTGATAATTCCCGTTTCATGTGGAATCGGATCGAGAAGCGCTATCCTGGTAAAGGAGAAAGTTTTAATGACACCAAAATCGCCTTCAATCAGGTCTTTGGACATTATGCTTCTAATTTGTTTACCCTAGTTTCCTACGTTGGTGGACAATCTTTTAACCGTTATCGTTCTGGTGATGCGATCGGGCGATTGCCGTTTGAGCCAATCCCTGTCGCGAAGCAACGTGATGCGATCGCTACGATTCAAAAAAATCTATTTGCCGCTGATGCTCTCAAATTCTCACCAGATCTGCTGAATAAACTGGCTCCCTCCCGCTGGTATCACTGGGGCGCTTCGCCTGATTTCTCTTCTCTGGACTATCCAATTCACGAGCGCATTTTATCGTTGCAAACCTTTGTTCTGAGCGATTTATTATCTTCAGAACGCTTACAAAGGCTGCGGGACACCGAATTAAAAACTACTGCTGGTCAAGCTCTGACATTACCTGAGCTATTTGATACTTTACTGCAAGGTATTTGGACAGAAGTTCTGCAACCAACTAATGATTTAACTCAAGTTTCTAGCCTGCGCCGCTCACTTCAGCGTCAACATATGAATCTATTAGTTAATCTGGCTCTACGCAATCGACTCTCCTTAGACAAAATCGATAATTTCCTTGATTTTGTAGTTGGGATACAAACCAGCAATCCGCCCGAAGATGCCAGAACCCTTGCATGGTATCAACTCCGCCAACTGCGAGATCGCCTTGCGACGGTATTACGAGATCGCGGTGACAAGCTTGATATCTATACTAAAGCCCATCTTGAAGAGGCAAGCGATCGCATTGCCAAAGCGATCGATTCTAAGTTACAGGCTCAGTAATTGGAATAAAAAAAGGGGGCTATAG
>JANNDZ010000102.1:0-1747 GCA_031378395.1 Pseudanabaena sp. OTE_75_metabat_487_sub | reverse complement strand
CCATGATTATTGGTACAGCCTGTTGAGGCAATATGGGACACAATAGAATAATCCACACAACCGTTACAGATTAAATTTGTACCCCTTGATAGTTAAACAGGCTGTATTACCCTTTCAACATCAGGGAAATAGTACGCTGTGGTTTTAGTTTTAGTTCTTAAAAACGGTCGTTTACGAGAATTAACTCACTCTTCTAATTTTGAACCGTACTATTGGGTTTTAGGATTCTCAAAATTAGTTCTTGAAATAATATTCTCATTTTGTCAATCTTTGATGAGTTTCAAGAAGAATGCACAGCATATCTATTCAGGCTATGCTATGCCCATTCTTCCGTTAGCGTACGTTTTTTTCCTTTTTCTCGCGTGACCCCTAAAAGCCTTCAGCGACTATCGAATATATTTGCTATATTGCATAAATAACCAAGGAGACAAACCGATGACTGTCACCACAAAGCAGCAAATCATCCAAGAAGTTGAAGCCATGTCAGAAAGTGAGTTGACCAAGCTTCTAAAGTTACTGCAATCCTTTGGTTTAACTAAGCATAAACCTCAAATTAATGATGCTAAATATCCCTTGCGTGGGTTATCAGTGGAATATATCGCTCCTCTAGAACCAGTTGCCCTCGGTGATTGGGAATTAGCATGATTGTATTAGACACGCATATCTGGATTTGGTGGGTGCATGGTGATGCAAAGCTCAGTCAAACTGCGATCGCCGCAATCCAAGCCCATGAGTCTGATGTGATTGGCATTAGCGCAATGTCCTGTTGGGAAATTGCCAAGTTAGTTGAATATGATCGCTTGAAATTACCCTGCGAGATTTCGGAATGGTTCGAGAAAGCTTTGTCCTATCCCGCAGTCCAATTGCTAGACCTCACACCCGAAATTGCGATCGCCTCAACTCAGTTAGTGGGACTTCATCGAGATCCCGCCGATCAACTAATTACCGCAACAGCTAAGGTTTACGACTGTCCGCTTGTCACCGCAGACACAAAGATATTGAGTTATTCGGGCATATCGACTATTGCTTGAAATTGTTCGCAATCTCGTAAACATTGCTTTTTTGTCACACAAAAGCTAAAAAAGGTCTGATATAGTGCGTATATCACTTGATAAATTTCGCTGTCATGAAGTTACAGGTAAAAAATTATACAAATTTAATTAGTGAGCTTCAGTCAAGGTTAAATCTAACCCAGACAGAACTCGCTCAGAAAGTTGGCGTATCTTATCCTTCACTCAGTCGATGGCGCAATGGACATCATCATCCGTCACCGATGGCGATTGCCTTGCTAAAGCAAGCGGTTCTCGATTTGGGCGATCGGGGGAGAGATTTGCAACAGTATTTCTAGGCTCTCGTTGTAGAGATTATTTTTTTGTGCGATCGCATATCACTTGATATAAAAACATTGTTCTAGGGGAAATTGGTATAAGTGGCACATTGGCTATTTCAGGGAAATCCTAAGTATTACCGCATCGTTGATGCAATCCAAGATTTTGAGCAGATGCCTTGGTTAGTGACTCGCTATGCGAAAGACATGGCGATCGGTGACGGGGTGCTGATTTGGATTTCTGGGGCAAAGTCTGGTATCTATGCGATCGCTGAAATAGTCGAAGCCCCTAGAACATGGGAAAGTCGTCCTGATATTGGCTACTGGATTGAAACGGGTAAACTTACGCCCACCTCACTGCATACCAAGATTAGGTTTACCAGTAAGCTAGTCGATAAGCCTTTGTTGCGATCGGACCTG
>JANNDZ010000101.1:0-5283 GCA_031378395.1 Pseudanabaena sp. OTE_75_metabat_487_sub | reverse complement strand
ATCATGACTGTAGATGTGCTTTTTCTTTTTCATCTACTTTAGGCAGTTTGTATCTCTTTTACTCTGCCTTTTTTTCCTTTTTTAGTCTAAACTCCAGTTCCATAGTGGGGCAGAGTTTTTCCCAGTTGCGCCGCAATTGATCGCAGTACTCGCCCCGGTCTCACGGTTTCCACATCCCCGGCTCGACAAAAGTGATACGCCGCTAGTCTGCCCTGCTCTTCATCTCCCGGTTGCATCTGCCAACGCTTGATTAGTTCTGCCACGATCGCACTTTTGCCTACCCCCGGTTCACCCGTCAGCAGATAAAACTGCTCGTTGCTGTTTTCTTTTTCTAGCCACGGTTCAATGTGTTTCTTAAACAGCCATTCTCGCCCGGTGAAGCGATCGGTGAGGCGATCGATGTAGCGAGTGAAGTCGATAGGGGCAAAACGATTCAGGAAAGAGGTAACCATAGGGCTTATTCTGGGTTCTAGTTTAGTAAATACTCGCGTAGGGAGGGATGGAAGATGGCAAAGGTATCTACGTTCTCAACCTTTTTCTCATCGTTCTCAGGGGTTACAGAAATCTGCTTGGTGCCGACATCCAGGAATTGCCGTAGTCCCCACAGGGCTTGCCGCACCAGACGAGGACGTAGTTTAGTTAAGCTAACCAAATCATCCTCGGTGAGGAATTCCTTAGCGTCAGCGATCGCCCTCAGAATAGATTTGCAGTCGTTATCGGATGCTGTCACAAACCACTCTTGGGCATAGATTTGTTTCAAGCTCTCTGGCAACACCGAAAGCTGACTAGGCGATTGCGTGCCATATTCCAGTTCATCCAGCATACAGCGAACATAGCGGAAATTACCTTGAGCTTGTTCCGTTAATGCCTCTACCAGGGTTCGCTCCAACATCTGCGCGGTTGCCAGTAGCGGTTGGAAAGCGGGTTGCTTTACTCGTTGCACAATGTACTGCCGAATATCTGCTTGATTCTCCTCAGACATTTCGTTCAATATATACTGGCAGTTTGGTAAGATAACCACCTTCGTCGGAGCATCCGAATTTTGAGTCTCTGCTTTTGATTTATACATTTGAAGTGGCTCAAACTCCCGCAACATTCGGCGATCGGGACGGGAGATAAGAATGAATCGCACCCACGGGGGCAGATTTTCAGCGTCTGAGAAGTTTGTCAGCAAGGTCACAATATCTTCGTCATCTTGAGCCGCTTCTGCCATCGAAACCGCCACATCCAGCCCATCAATCAAGAAAATTGCTCGGTCTGGAAGTGACTCTTGATAATCGCCCAAGGCTGCCAAGGGTGCTCGAATTAAAATCTCTAGCAAACTGTCCAGATCTTCCTGCCCTTCCTTGCCTTCATTGCTAGACTTCAAATTCCCAATGAAGACCTCTGTGATTTCGCTATTGGTTGTATCCTTGTAAGTGATTTCGATCTTTGCCTCTAACGTCGGAGACTTAATCGTATTCAGCAACGCCTTACCATATCCTGGCAGAGTTTTCATCAATTGGGCTGAGAGCGATCGCACGATCTGCCCCGGCTTCAAGGTATTGGGATCGGTTGCTTGGCAGAAGTGATAGGCAACAATATCTTCGCGGGTTTGAATTAGGTGAGCGGTGATCGCACTTTTCCCTACTCCTGGTTCTCCAGTCAAAATGAAAAACCGCTGGTCTTTTTGCTGAAGCCAGTGGTCTATCTCTTTGAGGATATGGGATCGACCTGTAAAGTCTTCTACGAGTTGTTGGATGTTGGGGAAGGCGATCGCTTTTAGTTGAGTTGCAACGGTTTCAGTTATCACTATGGCCACCACCTAGCTACATCTTGAATCGCTTCCATCACTTGTATGGGTTTAGCACCGCTCAAAGCAAAAATTACAGGTGCCAGAGCTGCCATATCGCTTAGCAAGTCCGGTCGAGTTCGATATGAAAGGAAATGCATTGAACCTTTCCAAAGACTAAAGCAGTCTGAATCATTAACATTAATTAGATGGGAAGCCAATGCCGTTAATGCTGGAGCACGATAGTACTCAGACTCAGTTGCTTGTGCAGTCTCTAGTGCTTGAGGTAGTGTTTCTGGAGTCAGTTCGTCTGTCAGTGCCATGAACGCCTTAGCACGGTAGTACTCATGCTGAATCGCTTGTGCGGCTTCTAGCGCTTGGGGTAGTCTCTCAGGCAGTTTGACTGCCATACTACGCAATTCTTGAGTGCGATCAAAATTATTCTGAATCGCTTGGACAGCTTCTAGCGCTTGGGAACGCAAATTAGGTCGCTGGTCTACCAGTGCCATCAGTACCCAAACACGATGGACTTCATTCTGAATAGCTTGAGCAGATGCTAAGACTTCAAACCATGCATCGTCGGATTGTTTATCTACCAGCGCCATTAATGCTTGAGCACGGTAGAACGGATGCTGAATCGCTTGTGCAGCTTCTAGTGCTTGAGGTCGTATTTCTGAAGTCAGTTTATTTGCCAGTGCTCTCAATGCCTTAGCACGGTATTTCTCATCTTGAATGGCTTGAGCGGCTTCTAGCGCTTGGAAAACTGCTTTAGGATCCAGTTCATCTGACAGTGTTTTCAATACCCAAGCACAAGAGGACTTATCTTGAATTGCCCGCGCGACTTCCAGCAGTTGAGGTAGTTTCTTAGGAGCCAGTTTGCTTATCTTTGCCACCAGAGCTGTCAACGCTTCAGCACGATCAAACTCGTCTTGAATTGCTTGTACAGCTTCTAGTGCTTGAATCAAGGTTTCAGAAGTTAGCTCATCTGTCAGTGTTTTTAATACCTCAGCACAATAATACTCCTTCTGAATTTCCTGAACATCTTCTGATACTTGATCCCTAGGCGGTTTATCTGTCTCAACCATCAATGTGTTATCACAAGCTGACTCATTTTTAATTGTCTGGGCAGCTTCTAACGCTTCTTGGGGTAGGAATTCGGGAGGGAGTTTATCTACTAGCTCTCCTAGAGCCCAAGTACGCGAGGACTGATCCGGAATGTCTTGTGCAGCTTGCAGTGCAAGTTGCAATACTTGATCTTTTAATAGCCCTGTCTCAAGTGGCTCAGCTAAAGCTAGCAAGCTCTCAAACCTTTTTGCTGGGTATGGAATCTGACGAATTTGCGTTAATGCTTTGGCAGGTTCCCAATCGCCTTGTTTAACCAACGCTACCATCAACGATACTGGGATTTTTGCCAGACTGTTGATTGAAGCTTTAATCAACGCATAGCGACACTGCAATCCAATGCTTTTTCCCCGTTCATGATTGAACGCCTCATCAACTTGTGACCATGCCAGTTCTACATCCGCTAGAAAACTAGGGGCATCTCCCTCATCATCTTTCACCATAAACCATGCGTTCTTCCCATCTTTCTCTAGGTTCAACAGTGTATGGAGTTCGTCTACCCGATCGCCCTTCACCAAATGTTGAGCCAGATGCCGTCGCCCATAATCATCTTCCGCGATTTTTTTGAGATCGACCTCTGCCCAGATTTTTTTCCCTGCTTGGTAATAGTTGACAATACGCTGATTCTGTCTAACGGCATCCACATAGCAGTAGGCATAATCTGTCCGCTCTTTCGTCTTCTGTGAGGTAAAAAACTCTGGTAAGGTGCTGTGGTAGAGACGATAACAATTATCGAGTTTATCTAGGAATTGGCGTAAACGCTCAATTGCGTTATTCAAGTACTTTTCAGAAACTGCGCTAAACTTTTGAATCTGCGAAGCAGTTAATGGCTCAAGAGTAACTGTGAGCGTCCCAAGAATTGGTTGATAGAGATCTTCCCAAACTGTCTCCCAGACAAAGAAATCATCAGTATTGGGATTCCAAATTTGGGTCTTACTAACAGCATCCTTAATCTTGCTCAAAAAGAATGCATAAAGTCCTTGCAAGGTATCCGGCAATTCAGACAATTTAAGGATTTCTCTGAGCAAATCCTGCTGATTCTGATGAATTGCCTCATCCACGGCACGACCGATCGCCCCTAGATAGCCAAAGTTGCCGATTGCCTTTGTAACTGCCTGACGTGTAAAAGCATCTGAGTCTTGATGCATTTCGATCAAAGTTTGACTCACTTCTGGCGTTTCAATCAGAAAACGTGTATATATAGTCAAATCCTTCTCTACATCTGGGTCCTCCTCCGCGATTGCTATTTCCTGAATCCGACCCTGCTGACTTCCGCGAAACGCTCTCAGCAAGTCATCGTCGGGACGGCAGGTCAACACAAACCGCAGATTAGCAGGCAATTCTGGGCAACTTGTCAGCCACTTGAGCAACGATAGTTCGCTGTCTTGATAACGCAATTCATCCAATGCATCTACCAGCACCACGATCTGCCGCTGTGGATGATTCACTGCTTCCTGCACTTGCTTCAGCATGGCTTTGGCTGGGTCAAATAAAGCCATGAACTGAAGTTTATCTATAGGCAAATCACGTTCAGTGGCATAAAACTCGCCAATGCGAACTCCTGTGATGTTGGTATCTTTGCTGTGCGTTACCTGCTGCTGAATCTGGATGACCTTTTCATAGAAGGGAGATGCAAACATCTTGCCAATCTCAGCACCCACAATCTCACTGTTAGTCGCTGTGCCAAAGCGCTGCTCTACAACGATCTTGATTTGTTCTTGTTTAAACAGGTCAGGATAGGTCACTGCTAGTTGAAACCCCACCTGTAACAAGAATGAGTAACTTCCTACATCACCCAAAGGAGTGCGCTGATCGCGACGGATAAAGTAACGACACCAATCGGGATGCTGATGTGCCAGCCACGCCATGAACGCAGACTTACCTGCTCCAGGTTCGGCAGTTAGCAACACAAAACGGCAATCTGGATCAGCCAACTTACCTTCAACCTGTCGCTTCAGCCAGTCACGTTCGACAAATCGAGGATTCAGTTCCTTGTCCACATAGGTGCGAATCAAGTCAAGGTTGAACAAATCATTCTGAGTTGAAGACTGAACAGTCATATATTGAAACTCCGTAATGGTTATAATTAAAATCTCAAACTGGTGATCGTACTTTTCCCCACTCCTGGTTCACCTGTCAAGATGAAAAACCGCTGGTCTTTTTGTTGCAGCTTATAGTCTATTTCGTTGTTGATATGAGAACGATCTGTGAAGTGCGAGTTGTTGAAGGTTTGGGAAGGCGATCGCTTTTAATTGGGTTGTAACGGTTTCAACTTAGGGACTTGCAAGAAATAAATAAATCCAAAAGCACTTTATGGGATATTTAATATATTTGGCATAAAGTGATAAAACTTACAGACACGCTCAAGACACTATTTCAAGAAACAGCAA
>JANNDZ010000083.1:0-3339 GCA_031378395.1 Pseudanabaena sp. OTE_75_metabat_487_sub | reverse complement strand
ACACCATTATTCTTGAAGCCAACAATGTCTGCTTTACCATCACCATTGATGTCTGCAAGCATTCGTGGCATTTCAGTATTGTTTTTCCAGCCAGAACTACTTGTAGAAGTAAAGTACTCGCCAATTGCGAAACGCGCTGCTGCAAAAGTACCGTCGCCGTTGCTCAGAGAAGTATAAACACCGTTATCTTTGAAGCCAACAATGTCTGCTTTACCATCACCATTGATGTCTGCAAGCATTCGTGGCATTTCGATATTGTTTTTCCAGCCTGTACCACTTGTATAATCACCAATAGCGAAGCGAGCTGCTTCAAAAGTGCCATCAACTCTGCTTAGAGAGGTATAAACACCATTATCTTTGAAAGCAACTATGTCTGCTCTACCATCACCATTGATGTCAGTATTCTCCTGTGCGGATCTTACAAAAATGTTTGTACTAACTTGGCTAATGTTTGTACTAACTTGACTAGTTCCACTTTCCAAATAAATAAATTTTGCAGATTTAAAAGCACTGCTTCCTTGACTGATAGTACGAGAATTAAATTTACCATCACCGTAATTCCAGTTATACTCAGAAATCACAAAAGAGCCATCAGCATTCACGCGCTCTACAAATGCAACATGTCCGAAGGATCCTGCACCACCTTGATTGGGATCCCAAACAACAAAGCTATTTACTCTGGCTTGATTACTCGAAGAACCCGCTTGGTTATCCCAATCGCCTGCATTGCCTCGAATCTTTGCACCAATACCACTACTAGAATTAATTAAACCTTTTTCTAGAGCGCGTCCAAAAGCAAACTCTGTGCATTGATCGAGGTTACCAGTTATGAAAACATTCCCACCCGTTTGCTTGTAACTAGCAGAACTGAGGTTAATTCCAAAATCAGACGGAGAAGATAGTTCTACAGCAGTGAGTTGACCATTAACTGTAATAAAACCATGATCGTCCTCTGCCTTCAAAGCTGCGATTTGCCCTAGAGTCAGATTTGTCTCAAACAACAATTTTGATGCAAATTCACCTTCATCGCCTTTGGTGTCTGTACCTACACGATCATCCAACCAATGAAAAATTTCCTCAGTGAGAACACCTGGTGCCCCGAATATCGAATTATTAGACTGAAACAAAGCATCAGAAAGATAAATATTTTGCGTAGAACTGGCATATGCGCCGTCTGCGCCGTTCATGTTGGCGGCAGACAAAATTTGTACGGATGGTAATTGGCTAAAGTCTCCTACAGACCACTGCGATCGCACCGTCTGTATTTCCGCCGTATTCGCCTTGTCTCCAAAAACTTGGACAAACAGATCAGGACTAGCAGCCGCTTGTTGGAGTTTGGACTGAACAAGTCCTAAAACATCTGGAAGTTGATTAGCTCCAAAAACAGAAGCGCTGCCCCCATAATTGCCCAAACCAAAGGTTGAGCCTGCATTCTGGCTGTCAGACATAATATTTTCCCTGCTGGTGTAATTGTTTAGCCCCGTGCTTCTTCGCTAACAACATCCAGATTAGCGCTCTCCCCCGAGCATAACTGCATAACGGCAATTTCGTTATTGCTATGCGATCGCTGACCTTTAACGTTGTAACTAAAACAAGATTATCCTAAAGAATTCAGCATGTAAACAGGGAAAAGTTATTCAAAAGTTATACAACCTTCATTTAGCGGACAAATTTAAGCTTTTCAGTATTTGTGACAAAGAAATCTGTGAATAGACTCATGACTGTGCGATCGCGGATTTTGATATTTGCCGTTAGTGACATTCCCGACTGCAAATTAATTTTGCGCCCATTCGTCTCTAGGAATTGTTTTTCAAGCAGTACCTTTGCGGGAAATCGATAGGTCGGATTAGTCTGGTCAGGTGGTAGAGCATCGGAACCAATCGAAATTAATTTACCCTTCACATCGCCAAACTCCGTAAAAGGGAAAGAATCGATTCTGACATCTACAGCCATTCCTTCTTTGACAAATCCAATATCTTGGTTGCTAATAAACACCTTCACTACGAGGAGATCATCAGGCACAATTTTTAATACCACTTCACCAGCATTGGGGTTAGCCACATAGCCAAGCCCTGCTTTTAGTTCAAACACTGTACCTGACGCAGGGGCAAGGAGTTCTTGGTTTTTTAGTAATACTTCTGCTTGTTTAATTTGACCTTCTACTTCTGCAAGTCTCTTGGTATTGTCCACCAAGGCTTTAGTAAATTGACTATCGATTTCAGCAATGCGTTTTGTATTGTCGGCAATTTGGCTAGTCAACTCCTTACGGGTAATGTCAAAGGTATTATTCAGTCGAGCTTGTCCCTCCACGATCGCAGCCTGAATTCGCATTTCCTCCCGTGCTAACTGCCGAATTTCTGACTCCGTAGCGATTACCTGTTGTTGTTGTTTGAGGTACTGAACACGGGAGATTGCTCCTTCTTTAACGGCTATTTCTAGATCGTTAAGAATTTTGGCATCAATCGCCAAGGCGTTTGCTTTGCTAGCGCGATTAATCCGAGCTTGATTTAGTTGTTCAAGTGACTGATTAATATTCGCCTCAGCCGCTTGCGATCGCGAGCCTAATTCCGCTCTTGAAGCACTCACTCGATCCTGTTGATCGCCTGTTAAATTTGCGCCACCACCATTAACCTGCATCCGATATAGTTGCATTTCTGTCATTAATGCTTCGCGATTTCGGGCTAGGGCAAAAAATTCCACAGGGACAGCATTCACTTTTGCTCCAGTAATTCCTGATGTTTTTCCATTGAGGACTTCTCGATAAAATTGATTTTCCTGCTGGAGATTTTTGCGGAGTTTTTGCAATGATTCAAGCTGAGACTTCGCTACAGTTGCATCAATCCGCAATAACACTTCGCCCTCTTTGACTTTCTGTCCATCTTTGATCAATACTTCCTTAAGGACACCATTAGCAGGAATACGTACTTCCTTAACTGCTCCCTGAGGTTCTAGTTTTCCCTGCGCAGGAATTGATTCTTCGATTCTCGCTACCGAAGCCCAAATAATTGCCACTGTCACTGAGCCGACTAATGTCCATAAAATCGCAGGAATCCATTTAGGTGACTGACTCAATGCTAGGGGCTGATCGAAATTGCTTTTTTTGGCGATCGCTATAGCAGGTTTCTCCATCCCATTACTAGCAGCTAAATCTTCTGACGCAATCTTGGTTAACTTTGGAGTTGCTTGATTGCCATTATCGTTTGCCATGATCTTTTACCTTTATTTTATCGTTAGTCTTAATGTGCTCAAACCCGAAGCAATAAATTTGTTAAAAGTGTTGATTAGCAACACTTTTATACAGAACATAACCCCAGAAGTGAGTGGCGGCGTGGAGCGCCG
>JANNDZ010000861.1:0-5701 GCA_031378395.1 Pseudanabaena sp. OTE_75_metabat_487_sub | reverse complement strand
CCCACTATATCCGCGCCCACCCCCCTATTACTTTAACTTATTATGCCTAAAACCCCTCCACCAATCTGGTAGCGTCGCTAAAACTCAGGGGTATCGCGGTTTTCATTTTGCCCACGGCAAAATGAAAACCGCTATAATTCTAGTATTCACAAATTTAAAATCCTTGCCTCCATCTTTTAATGTCTTACTACTAGTGCCAACGGGAATTAACGCCTCGATTGGTGGTTATGCGGGGGATGCTTTGCCTGTGGCGAGGGCGATCGCATCAATAGCAGATAACGTAATTACGCATCCCAATGTCTTAAACGGCGCAAGCTTATATTGGTCAATGCCGAATGTTTTGTATGTGGAAGGTTATGCGATCGATCGCATGGCAAGGGGCGACTGGGGATTGCGTCCTGTGCGAGCCAATCGAATTGGCGTAATCCTCGATCGCGGTATGGAACCAGATTTAGAATTGCGTCATCATCAAGCGATCGCTGCTGCCCAAGCCACATTAGGTTTAAATATTACTGATATTCTCGTTACCGATCAGCCTCTTGGTGTAGAACTGCGATCGGGAGACTCTGGCGCAACATGGGGAACGATCGCGAATCTCGATAGCTTACTCAGAGCCGCCGAAAAATTAATTAAAGTCTCCAAAGTGGAAGCGATCGCAGTGGTGGCAAGATTTCCTGATGACTCGGACAGCGAAGCGTTACAAAACTATCGTCAAGGAAAAGGCGTGGATGCTCTTGCGGGAGCCGAAGCCGTAATTAGTCATGCGATCGTGCGAGAGTTTGCAATTCCTTGCGCCCATGCTCCTGCTTTGCAACCATTGCCCCTCGATCCGAGCGTTTCGCCTCGCGCTGCTGCGGAGGAATTAGGTTATACGTTTTTGCCTTGTGTATTGGTTGGCTTGAGCCGCGCTCCAAAAATCATTACATCGCCCGATTTATTTAATGCTGATGATTTGACGGCTGAACGGATTGATGCGATCGTCACTCCCTATAGTGCCTGTGGCGGTGCAGGGTTGTTAGCGCTTAATCCACTTCCCCATGTGCAGACTATTTTTGTTAGAGAAAATCAAACTGCGATGAATGTTACGCCTGAAATGTTGGGTTTAAAGGGTATTCAAGTGGAAAATTATTGGGAAGCGATCGGGGTTTTAACTGCAATCAAATCTGGAATTAATCCTCAAAGTTTACGGTCATGAAATAATTATGACTGCCGCAACAACATCTAGATTATTAAGCGATATTTGGTTGTTTTACGCGCAAAATTTATGAGACGATTAGTCAAATAATATTTGCAATCTATAACAATCATGAATTTTTGGAAGACTAGTATTTCGGCACTGTTTGCTACTGTCACATTTGCATCTGGGACTCTATTATTAGCTCAGACATCTGTTGCCCAATCTAAGAATACAACTGCTCCTTAAAGTCTGAAGACAACTATTGTCAATAGAGCAATTACTGAAAGCGAGGTTTTAGCAGCCCAAAAAGCTTGGGGAGAAGCATTGGTATCTATTTCCAAGACATATGAGACTGAGGGAAAAGATGCTGCTAAAGCATTAGCTGGAAAGATCATTGATGAAGCCTACGGTTACCAATTTGGACTTGTTCTTTTCAAGCCAACACTCACTACAGCTCCCCAGACATTCCGAACTACCCGTGCAAGCGCTCTGGCTTATTTTGTCGGCGATGATCCTGCATTCCCAAAAGATAAGGGTTTTGCTTTGAATGGTTGGCGTAAAGTAGAGAGTAATAATATTGGAATCTTTATTGCTGGTGATACGGCTACTTCTATGGGTAAAGTGACTCTTACCGATAAAGATGGCAATGTGATCACAGTAGACAAGACTTGGCAGTTCTTTAAGGATGATAGCGGTAAGCTACGTATTGTTGTGCACCACTCCTCATTACCTTATTCAGGCAAATAATTCATTCTAGTGATGCAATCTTAAGCCGAAAAATTGTAAGAATTGCTTTTTGATTATTATAATTTTTAGTCATTTGTGCCACGCAGAACATGGCACAAATGGCGATCTTGAACTAGGATGTAAAAGATTTGCCTAAACCTAAAGCTGACAGCTTTTTACGGAAAGTGATGGAACTCTTATCGCCAGCGATATGTACCTCATCAGCGAGACAAATAGGTAAATCTTCTGGCCATTGTTCTTCAACGATCGCTTTGTCCTCATAAAACACCTGATCATTAAAATCGAGGGTGTCTTGTAGTGGAGCATCTTTGTCGAAGTTCCGACAAATCGGCACGAACAATCTCGTTTTACGGGCGGAGATTGGCGAAGCGGCATTGAGTACGTGCAATTTGCCATGGGGGAAAAAGACGGTTAACTTAGCGGTGAAAGGAATAAACAGTTCAAATAGTCTGCGCCATGAAAAATCTGATGGAGCTAAGTGCTTCATGCCATGGGCATAGTTACTAACAGAACTGATATAGTCGGCTCTAAACCCAGAGGTGGTTTGCTCAATGGTATAGTCTGGAACTTCTGGATTATCAACTTCGCCAAAGGACTTAGCATGGATAAAGGCAAAGTGACTAACATCCAAGAATCCTTCCACTTGACGACCTGCGGCTGCTTCCAAATCCACAGAAGCGGGTAACACCTGAATATAATCTGGATCTTCCCATTCAGCTAATTCAGGAAATGGAACTGAACCGTTATCTATCAATCTTGTCCAGACTAACCCATAGCGTTCCATAACTGGATAGGTCTTAAGTTTGAGTCGTGATGGAATTGTTGCTTCAGGCTGGGCGGGAATGTAAACACATTTAGCATTACAGTCATATTGCACTCCGTGGTAAGGACAAACGAGGCGATCGTTTTCAATCCAGCCCAAGCTTAGGGGTGCGCCTCGATGTAAGCATAGATCTTTGGCGACGATAATCGTACCATCGGAAACTCGATAGATCACGAGGCGCTCATCTAATAGATGCGTGCCATAGGGCTTTTCGGCTGTGATTTCATGGGAGAAGGCAACAGGATACCAGAAGGGCGCAAGCGCTTGCCAATCAGTTGGGCTAAAGGTGCAATTGCGTGGCAAATATACTTCTTGGGTTGCTACCATAAACATCACTCTTGTGCGTTGATCTACAAGCCTGACGTTACAGCGATATAAAAATCTATTCTGTATAACTTTGCACGAATCCAATTGCTCGACTTTGTACGCAATTTAGAATCCAGAAACTTTTTAAAAGGGCTGCTTTGTAACCCTTTTAAAAAGTTTCTGGATTCTAAATTGAAAATAGGTGTATTTCTGTGTAACAATCGTAGATCGCACTTTTAAGTAATCTCACAACTAAAAAAATGGCTAAAAACAAAGGTGTCCGTCTCGTAGTTACATTAGAGTGCACCGAATGTCGCACTAATGCTAACAAGCGATCGCCTGGTGTGTCTCGTTATACGACTATGAAAAATCGTCGTAATACTACCGCAAGATTAGAACTCAAAAAGTTCTGCCCTCATTGCAACTCTCATACCGTTCATAAAGAAATCAAATAGTCCACTAATCCAATAACTAAAACCGCGTAATCCCAATCATGGCAATGAACTCCTCTTTTTATCGCAAGCGCCTCTCCCCGATCGCGCCTGCTGCCAAAATCGACTATAAAGATGTCGAATTACTGCGTAAATACATCACTGAGCGTGGCAAGATTTTGCCTCGCCGCATTACAGGTTTAACTGCAAAGCAACAGCGTGCATTGACGACAGCAATTAAACAAGCTCGTGTAGTTGCATTACTGCCTTTCATCAACAAAGAAGGTTAAAAAGTAAAGGACGCGATGCGTCCTTTACTTTTTATAAAAATAGAGAGACGCGATGCGTCTCTCTATTTTTATAGGCAAAGAAGGCTAAAAAAGGACGCATTGCGTCCTTTATTTTTTGAAAATCAAGAGACGCGATGCGTCTCACTATTTTTATAGGCATTGCTCGATGACAGCAATGACCGATCGCGAAAGACTATCAAAGTCATAGCCGCCTTCTAAACCGAATAAAATTTTAGGGGTTAGCTCTAAACACATCTTCGTAAATATGCCAAAATCCTCTGGATTTAGCAAAATGCTAGCCAAAGGATCATCAGCATTTGCGTCAAATCCTGCGCTGACGATTAATAGATCAGGGTTGAAATTTTGTAAAAACGGCCTGATCTGATTTTCAAAAACGGGCAAATATTCCGCGATCGCGGAACCAGATCGCATTGGGATATTCAAAATATTGTCATGATTTCCTGTCTCATCTTTGCGACCTGTCATCGGATAAAACGGTGCTTGGTGCGTGGAGACATAGGCAATATCTGGACGATCCCAGACAGCCTCCTGTGTGCCATTACCGTGATGGACATCCCAGTCAAGAATGGCAACACGATTGAGATTTAATCGATCAATTGCTGACATTGCAGCGATCGCAGCATTTCCAAAAATGCAAAAACCCATGCCAGATCGGGCACGAGCATGATGTCCAGGTGGACGCGCTAGTACGAAGGCGGGGCGACCCGACTCAAGGACGATATCAACACCATCAAGCCATGCACTGAGGGCAAGTAGCGCTACATCATAAGTTTGAGGCGAAGCGATCGTATCACCATCGATATAACCTCCGCCACGCTCAGTAATTTCTTGCAAAGTTTCAAGATATTCTGGAGTATGAAAACGAAGTACTTCTTTTAAGATGTCTTGTCGATTAGTTGGTTCTTGCCAGACTAATTGCGCTGCGATCGCTGAATTTTTTAGAGCATCAACTATGGCTGTAAGACGACCAGCTTTTTCTGGGTGATAAATCCCAGTATCATGGCGCAGAAAATAGTCAGAATAAATTATTGGGAATTTATTGGTAGATTTTGAAGAGATTGAGAAGGTGTTTGAAAACATACGTGCTTTTGCTGATCGCTAAATCAGTGAATAGTTGTTGTCACCATAGAGACTAGCGTTATACTTTTAAAATCGTGGATTTGTATGAAATCCTTTATAGTTCCACAGCAATTTTACTTGGGTCTTTCCTGTGGTCGATCCCTTACCGCCAACACAGCAATCAGATGTAGAAATGCAAGCCGTACCAAAAGAGCTTGCCCTATCTATCCAAGAGATCATTCATCTCTATAAAAACCATAACCAACAAAATATAATCAAATCCCTAGAAAATCTGATCTCTAAAGTAAAAAGCGGTGCAGATAAACCATTCTTAACAGATCTGTCCTTAGGAAGCGATCAAAATAATTTAGAAACTGAAAATGAGGCGGAATTTCTTAAAAGTTGGGACGATATCTTCAATGTCCAAGTTTATATTGACACTGAAATTTTTGGCGAATTAGATTCAAGACCTCCTGCTCTAGTGGAGCTAGACAATAGTCATGACAATGAAACAATAATTCAGCATACTGATGCAACTGAAATTTATGTTCAAGCGTGGAAAGAACTTGCTCAGAGTATGTCTTCTTTCCCAGATGATTTGTTTACGCGGCTCTGGACAACTACCGAGATTGCCAAAATTTTGGAATGTTCTCCAAGTAGTTTACGGCGATCGCGTAGGAGTGGGCGCTTACCAATTAAGGTCAAAGACCTTATTCTGGATTGTATTTCTCATGATGGCAAACGGAGTTTATGGTTTGTCCGTCCTGCCTAACTTTCTTTTGAGTTATTAGTGCTTACGGCGTTGATAACTTAGGATCAAAAATTTAATAAAACCAAAAAACGTTTC
>JANNDZ010000058.1:0-2429 GCA_031378395.1 Pseudanabaena sp. OTE_75_metabat_487_sub | reverse complement strand
TGAAAAATCACCGCACCGAGAATTACGCCAAGATTATTGCCC
Source organism: Pseudanabaena sp. OTE_75_metabat_487_sub (assembly GCA_031378395.1). GTDB lineage: Bacteria > Cyanobacteriota > Cyanobacteriia > Pseudanabaenales > Pseudanabaenaceae > Pseudanabaena. Next base: position 2,387 of record JANNDZ010000058.1, on the reverse strand, counting down.
GCGCCACCAATGGTAACAATCGTCCATGCTTGGAACGTAATCAGAGGAATAAAGTTGTCGGGATAAACTGTGGTTAATTGCCATGCATAAAACGATCCTGCCAAACCACCGATCGCACCACCGATCGCAAAGGCTTGAAGTTTATACCAAAACACATTTTTGCCCAGTGCCTTGGCAACTTCCTCATCTTCACGGATTGCCTTTAGCACTCGTCCCCAAGGCGATCGCACTAGCAACTCTAAACGCCAGTACACTACAGCCACGACCACCAATAACAGCGCAGCTAACACAAAAGAATAATATTGCCGTGAGACGAGATTAACCAATGGCAGCGGAAAATCCTGCACGCCCCTTGTGCCTTTGGTTAGCCATTCTTCATTGTTTACAAATAGACGCACCATTTCGGACACGCCGATGGTGACGATCCCTAGATAGTCTTCGCGCAATTTTAAGGCGGTGCTGCCGATGATGATGCCAAGCAAACCTGCGATCGCAGCTGCGATCAGAAAGGCAAGGAACCAAGGTACACCATTGAGACTGAGCAACACCGTTGTATATGCCCCAACCGTCATAAACGCCACATGACCAAAGTTAACTAACCCTGCAAATCCCCATTGCAGATTTAGCCCCAGACTAAACAAAGCAAAGATTGCCGCGTTAATGAAAAGTGTTGAGATGTATTCGATCATAAATAAATTTACCCAGCCATAGAATTAGGGGATGTAAAACATCCCCTAATTCTATGGGTTTGCTATAAATTGACTGCGCTAGCGATATAGTAAGTCTAGACTGGTACGCTTGAAAACACCATGAGTCTATGCATTAATCCAACTTGCCCTATCCCAGATCACCCTGATAATGATAAGTACCCAACTTGTCAAGGATGCGGCTCCGAATTATTGATTGATGGCTGTTATACGGTCACTAAACTATTAAGTGATTCTGGGGGCTTCGGCATGATCTATGAAGCCGCCGATCGCGCAGGCAAGTCCAAAATCCTAAAAGTCCTTAAACAGGAATTGAATGAAGATAGTAAAGCGGTATCTCTGTTTCAGCAAGAAGCTTTTGTTCTAGGACAGATCGAACATGCGGGGATACCAAAGATTGAGACCTATGTGCATCACAATCTCGCAAATGGGACAATGCTGCATGGCATTATCATGCAAAAAATCGAAGGGCTAAACCTTGAACAATGGATCAACCAACGCGATCGCAAACCGATTGCGCAAAAACGAGCCCTCACTTGGCTGCGTCAATTGGTAGATATTCTCGCCGTAGTTCATCGCAACAAATATTTTCATCGTGATATTAAGCCCGCAAATATTATGTTGTCCCCTTCAGGGCAGCTAGTTTTAATTGACTTCGGCACAGCTCGTGAAGCCACGCATACTTATCTTGCTAAGATTGGCGGCGTACAGGGTATTACGAGCATTTGCTCAGTGGGATATACAGCGCCCGAGCAGGAAAAAGGATTTGCTGTCCCACAGTCAGATTTTTATGCTCTCGGCTGCACGATGATCCATTTGGTGACGGGTAAATATCCCCTTGATACTTACAATCCCGATCGCGATGTCTTTGAGTGGCGATCGCACGCGCCAGAAATTTCAGACGAGTTTGCCGATTTAATTGATGCGCTGATTGCGCGTAAGCCCAGCGATCGCCCAATTAATTGTGAATCGATTTTAAAAGTTCTCAGGGAAATTGAACAAATCGATAAACTTGCGCCTAACGACAAAACTAAAGCTAAGCGTAAATCAATTAAACAGTCGATTAAAGACTCAACCCGTAAACCTACTTCCCCAATTTTGCTGACTGTATCTGTGATGATGGCAGCTTTTGTAGGGCTGAGCATCGGGACGGTGATTAAGGTTTCGGCGATCGGCAATTTTGATGATTTTAGTTTTCAACTGCCAGTTTTCCAGAAAAAGCGCCTGACTCCGACAAGATTTTTGCAAAAACATACTGACGCAGTTCAAAGTATAGCGCTTAGTCCCGATGGCAAAATAATTGCTAGCGCTAGTGATGATGGAACCGTTAAGCTCTGGGAAGTAGAGGGAGATAATACTAATCCGATTAAAGAAATAAAAGATCAAGGCGGATGGGTGCGAGCGGTAGTCTTTCTATCCGATCGCCAAATCATCACCGCTGGTCAAGATAAAAACATCAAAATCATTGATATCGCTTCAGGGAAGGTTGTCAAAACCCTAAGTGGTCATACAAACCTGATTAATAATTTGGCGATCGCCCCTGCAAGTGATCTGCTAGTTAGTGGCAGTTACGACAATACGGTAAATCTCTGGCAAATCTCTACGGGTAAACTACTGCGATCGCTAACGGGACATACTGATAAAATTTGGGGTTTAGCCATTTCGCCCGACGGTAAGCAA
>JANNDZ010000939.1:0-5055 GCA_031378395.1 Pseudanabaena sp. OTE_75_metabat_487_sub | reverse complement strand
GGCACGAAGTGCCGCCTTCAATTACTTGGGTTTTGAGTTAATTGCATTTTATAATGACTTCAAGGTGTTTTACTTGTTAAAATAAATTGAATGAACAAATTCATAGCTAGCTCTGAACGCAAAGTCTTAATCATCACAGATAGCTATGATGAGCTTTTTTATGGAAAACTTTTTCCTTCTGACGAGACGAATATCGTAGAGCATCGTCAAAATCGCTACCAAATCCAGCAATGTGAATCTCCCACATTAAAATCTTTAGAAATTTATCTGCAAGAAGCTTTTGACTGCATTTTATTAGACTGGGAGTTACTAAATCTAGATGGGGAAGAGATATTACAACTTTTGAATTCCAAGCAAATTCCTGTAGTAATTTTGGTAAGTGCAGCAAACGAGGAATTAATATCTCTGATTGAGCAAGATTATCAGGATTATTTAGTTAAAGAAACTCTCACTAAGGAATTAATTTTCTCTACGTTGCGAAATGCGATCGCCCAATCAGAACAAAAACAAAACCTCATTCACAATCGCTCAGAAGCATTGTTGGAAAAGCAAAATCGCCAGAAAGTGGAGCTATCTCTTCAGGAGAGCCAGCAATTTATTCAGAAAATTGCTGATGCATCACCCAATATTCTTTATCTCTATAACGTTCAAAAACAGCGAAATACTTACTCAAACCGTGAGATTTATTCAACACTTGGCTATACCTCACAGGAAGTCAAGGAAATGGCAGGAAATCTCTTTCAAAATCTGATGCATCCAGAAGATCTAGCTAAAGTGGCTACCACCCTAGAGCTAATTTGTGCTGCTGCCGATGGGGAAATCATTGATATAGAGTATCGAATGAGACACGCCAATGGATCATGGCGATGGCTTTACAGTCGCAACTCTGTATTTAGTCGAGATGATAGGGGTGAAGTACTCATAACAATTGGGACAGCACAGGACATTACCGATCGCAAACTTGCCGAGATCCAAGTACAACAGCAGACAAAGCACCAGAGCCTTATAAGTAGTATCTCACGGCGTATTCGCGCCTCCCTTAATCTCGAAGAAATTCTCAATACAACGGTTGCCGAAATACACCAAGTCTTGCAATCAGATCGGGCTTTAGTATGTCAAATATATGCCGATAGGACAAGAGCCGTAATCGCGGAATCTGTCTCTCCTAGATTTGCTTCAATGTTAGACAATATTTACTTTGAAGAAACTCTATCAGAGGACATGTATGCCAGTTACTTAAATGGAGAAATATATTATTTAGAGGATATTGAGACTGGATCTGTCCCACCTTGTTTACTAGAGCCTCTGCAAGAACTTGAAGTCAGAGCCAAGCTAGTTGTACCTATTCTTCAGGATCAACAACTTTGGGGAATGTTGATAGTCCATCAATGCGATCGCCCTCGCCATTGGCAAGAATGGGAAATAGATCTATTACAACAACTATCTAGTCGATTTGCGATCGCCATTCAAAGAGCCAACCTATTCAATCAACTGCAACTAGAACTCCGTGATCGTCAGCTTGCTGAAATTTTTATCCGTCAGCAAGCTGACAAGGACGCTTTACTGCATGAAATCATGCAACGAATTCGACAATCATTGGATTTGCATACTATTTTTGATACAGCTACATCAGAAATTCGTCAATTTCTGCAAGCAGATCGGGTAGGAATCTTCAAATTTGCTCTAGACTTAAAGTTTACTGATGGCGAATTTGTTGCTGAATCTGTAGTACCCGAATTTGATTCAGTTGTTGCGGCTAAATTCCACGATGATTGCTTTGGTGGAGAATATGCCCAATCTTATTATCACGGAAGATTTCAAGCTGTAGATGATATCTATAAGGCAGGGCTTCATCAATGTCATATTGATATTTTGTCAGTATTTCAAATTCGCGCAAACCTAGTCATGCCACTACTAAATGGGAATGAGTTGTGGGGACTTCTTTGTATTCATCAATGTTCAGCTCCTCGTCATTGGGAAACAGAAGAAATTACTTTAGTTCAGCAAATTAGCCATCAACTTGCGATCGCGATTCAACAAGCTAGCGTGTATCAGCAACTACAGCTAGAATTACGCGATCGCCAACGTGCTGAGCAGCTAATTCGTCAGCAAGCAGTCCGGGAGTCTTTACTACATGATCTCATGCAGAGAATTCGGCAATCCCTTGATTTACATACTATTTTTGATACAGCAACCCTAGAAATCCATCAATTCCTCCAAGCCGATCGAGTTTGCATTTACAAATTTACGCCCAACACTAATTTTAATGATGGTGAATTTGTTGCTGAATCGGTAGTTGACGAATTTGATTCAGTTATCACAGCTAAGCTTCATGAGGATCGCTTCGGGAGCGAATATGCCGAATTATATCGTCGTGGTAGATTCCAAGCTGTAGATGATATATACAATGCAGGGCTTACGCCATGTCATATTGATATTTTGGCAGTGTTTCAAATTCGCGCAAACTTAATCGTTCCAATCCTAAATAGTAATGATTTGTGGGGACTACTCTGTATTCATCAATGTTCAGCCCCTCGTCATTGGGAAGCAGAGGAAGTTAGTTTAGTTCAGCAAATCAGTAATCAACTTGCGATCGCGATTCAACAAGCTAGCCTGTATCAGCAGGTGCAGGAAGAACTCGCGGTCAAAGAAGCGCTATATCTGCAATTAGCTAACGAACTGCATCAGAAAAAAGTGTTGCTTAAAGAAGTACATCATCGGGTCAAAAATAATTTGCAAGTGATGTCTAGCCTTTTGAGAATGCAGTTTCGCAAAACCACACCTGAATTAAAAGTCTTGATTGAAGAATATCAAAATCGGATTCAGTCTATGGCGCTAATTCATGCCCAACTCCATAACAATGAAGATCTTGCTAACATCAACTTCCGAGAATATATTTCTGACTTAATCGCTAATCTGTTTCAATGCTATGTCAATCATTCAGAACATATTGAATATAAATTGGATGTTATGAATATTTTCTTGCCTCTAGAGCAATCGATTTCTCTAGGGCTAATCATCAACGAATTAATATCAAACACCTTGAAATATGCTTTTCCTAGTGGGTATGGTGAAATCAATATTCAGTTAACGCAAGCTGAAAATCAATATCATTTAATAGTGGCTGATGATGGTATTGGTCTCCCTCCAGACCTTGACTTAGCAAACACAGAGAGTTTAGGGATGCAGTTAGTCCATAGCTTAACAGACCAACTTGAAGGAACACTTCTATATAATGGTGAGAAGGGAACGAAGTTTCAAGTATTTTTTCCTGTAGTCTAAAGTTTATCGCTGACACCATATAGCAATCCCTAAAATTAGTGAGAAAAAATCCTTTGAGTTTATTTCTCATTAATTATTACAATCCCGTAAATTTTTTTGATGGTTCTTTATGCTATTTCATTGCCATGTAATGTAGAATATATATATAAAAATATAATTAATAAATCATAGTTTAGAAGTTTACTTTAGCAAACGAAAATTGGGCGCATGATACTTTTACAAACAAGTATTTATACTTAATGTCAGAACACATATATCAATCCTAATTACTTTCTAAGCCTAGATTATTTACGAGAGATTACCCCAAAGGTTGATCTCTCGTAAATAATCTAGAATTGAAGTAGTCTATAAATATGTAGACGAAATAAAACCTAAAACCTAAAAAACATGTATGGTCTGCACAGCAGGTGGTACAGCTTTTTAAATCTAGATCTTAATTCGCCGTACATATACATTTGGTTTACTTGTTGTAGGGAATCAACTTAGTGAATCGACAAAAGTGACATGCTCCCAATAAAATCCACCCTTTCGCTTGAATAATAGTAAACCTCAGCTTAAAAATGAGGGAAAGATATTGAGTATCCAAGTAGTAATAGTTGAAGATGAAAGACTGGTCGCGCAAGATATTGCCCAAATACTAAAGGACGAAGAATATATTATTTGCGCGATCGCTTCGGATGGCGAAACTGCGATCAAAAAAATCTTAGAATTTTCTCCCGATTTAGTCTTACTAGATATTCGGATCAAAGGAGAAATAGATGGTATTGATGTTGCCAAGTTCGTTCAATCTTTCTGTGATATTCCCATCGTTTATCTGTCAGCTTTCTCAGATACAGAGACCTTAAAACGAGCTCAACTTACTAATCCAATGGGATATGTGGTTAAGCCGTTTCGTAGTGAGCAACTCCTGACGACTATCACAATCGCCTTAACAACGCATAGCTCTAAACAAGATAAAAATAAAGAGCCACTGATCAAAAGCAAGTTTCTCTCAATTATTAGAGATGAACTTCGCAACCCCCTAAATGCAATTTTAGGCTTTTCGGAATGTTTAAAGGAAGAGATGCTTGGCTCCGTTAATGTCGAGCAAGTAGAAGCTTTACAAGTTATTAATAGTAGTGGCAATCATTTATTAAGACTGATTAACAACATTATCGATTTATCAATGCTAGAAGCTGGGCAGTTTAATTTACAGCTTGGACTGATGTCTATCTCTTCGACCTGTCATGTTATTGTAGAACATATTCAAAAGGATGCTTTCAAAAAGCAGATTAATCTTGAAGCCAGAATTCAAGACGATCTTCCCTTACTGCTGTTAGATGAACGCCGTATTTTTAAGGTTCTAGTTGATTTACTTGAAAACGCGATAAAATTCACTCCAGAGAATGGACATGTTACTTTGGAAGTAATCCATGAACATAAAATTGAGCAAAAGTCTTTTATTCGGATTGCTATTACTGATACAGGTATCGGGATTTCTCCAGACAACCTTCAACTATTATTTCAACCATTCAGTCAAGCTGATACAAGCCTCAATCGTAAATATAGTGGTATGGGGCTGGGGTTAGCTTTTGTCAAACGGATTGTGGAATTGCACGGAGGCAGAATAGAAGCAACTAGTGAATTGGGTGTGGGAAGTTGCTTTACAATCTATTTACCTTGTGGTCAAGCGTGATCACTTACAGCGCTTTGCGCCCAAACCAGAACCAAGAAATTTTTTAAAACTGTTGCAAAGCAACAGTTTTAAAAAATTTCTTGGTTCTGGTTTGGGCG
>JANNDZ010000908.1:0-3157 GCA_031378395.1 Pseudanabaena sp. OTE_75_metabat_487_sub | reverse complement strand
TTCTTGGGTTTTATATCCAAAGTAAGACTTGCTTTGCTATATAACAATGGGCTTAAGCCCATTGGCTTTCTCACATCTCATTTAGGATCGCTACATGGTTTGATGCAAGAACTAGAAAATCTAGTGAGAAGCAGAAACGAGTCGATGATCTTGAATCTTGCTCTTGGCAGTCTTGAAATCAGTCGCGAGTTGCTTCTGTTGTTCGTCGCCAAAACTGCCATTAATGCGAGGGAACATTTCATCCTCTTCTTCTTTAATATGAGCATTGACATCCGATGCCAAAAGTTCCACCGCAGCTTTAAAAGCCACCGTATCGGTGCAGTTCATGGCTTTGATTTTTTCAAGCTTTTGCTTCATTTCTGCTTGTTCGTCATACAGATGCTGAATGTCGTTGTAGTAAGGACGCACAACTGGATAGATGACTTCCTCTTCGGCAGCAGAGTGAGCGCTCAAATCTTGGTAGACCTGCCCAAAGTACTCTTCTAGCTTTTGAGGATCGTCGGTGGTTTTAATTTGAGAAAGCAGCGCAAATACCTTGGTGTGATCGAGGCGAATCAAATCACAAATAGAGATTTCATGATCGCTGCCACTAATGAGACTGCCAGCAATCCCACTCAGAGCTGCGATCGTATCTTGCACTCTTGACCACAGTCCACTGTCAGAAGGCTTGCCTGTTAGCTCCATCGTACTTAGAGATTCCATAATCCCTTTGAGTTGCTCCTCATGCCCACGATTTTCAAAGTTAACCGCATTGAGAGGTGCGATCGCAACGGCAATATCTGCACCAACAACTTGACCAGCTTTGTGAACTAGAACTCCTGCCATTGCTTGAGTGTGTTTGAGAAGCTCATGCTTAGCCACTTTGTCAAACAAAGTGAGATCTGGATTTTCCATCATCGATTCGACTTCTTCGATCGCTCTCTGGACACTAGGCTTAGCTTCAGCCTTAATTCCATACTGAACGATCACAGTGTCGATGATACCCAAATTTTTCTGGTCGTCTCTGAGAAATCCTTCTAAGCGATTAGTGATTTCGCGATCAGGACAGGCGGCGATCAAGCTCTTTTCATTGGCAATCAGCAAGTTTTGGGTTGCTTTCATATCTGCCAATTTGACTGCGATCGCAGTACGTTTGTTGTCTTCGAGTGTTACTGACATTTAGATTGCTCCTTTGTGTAGTCAAGAGATATTTACTTCTCATTTACAAAATCATGGCATCGGCATGTCTAACTACTTGATTGACTTGATTAACTTGCTCTACTACGAAACAAAGTGTAATAGAACATGAGTTCCATTACACTTTGTTAAAACCCCAAAAACTAAGCCGCCCGCGATGCGGACGGCTTAGTTTTTATCGAGAACGTTGAATTGTGTTAGAAGCACGATCCCACGCATCTTTTACAGCATGTTGAGCTTGTACCCAAGGTAAATTTCCAGTCTGATTTGTTTGATAATCGCGCTGCAAGTCTGTTTCAACTTCGCTGTAAGTCCGACCACTATGACCATAGCGATTGTAGCCTTCATAGCCAGTGCGGTAGGCTGGTTGATAGTCTTCGTAAGTGCGATCGTGATCGATATAGGAGCCAGAAGTATAAGTCTCTCGCCAATCAGTTTCTTCAAAAGTTGGATTAACTTGTTCAGCAACATCCTTGCCAGCCAAGCCACCAACTACTGAGCCGATCACTGCACCAACTACCGCACCAACGGGACCACCAACTGCGCCACCGATGACTGTGGCTACAGTGCCAGCACCTGCGGCTCCAACACCTGTTCCAAGGGGATGTGCACCTACTTCTCCCGAAATCGGATCGAGGTTAGCATCGCTTTGGTCAGTGGAATTGACATCTCTGTTTACAGTTCTATTAGTCATTTTTACTTGTCCTATAAATAATTTGTTTGCAACTTGTGAAAAGCATCGAAATTGGAAGCCTTTCTGTACTTCTTACAGCGCTTTGCACTGCATCCAGAACCAATACCAATATTTTTGTTAAAAGTACTGCGAAGCAGTACTTTTAACAAAAATATTGCTGTAAATAGCTTCTAAGAAGCTTTAACTAGGCGAATCCCATATAGTAAAACCACTGCGCCAATGGTTGCCACGACCAAGCTGCCGACTAAGCCGCCACCTGTAGAGACTCCAAAGGTATTAAATAGGAGACCTCCTAACAATGCGCCCACAATACCGACGATGATATCTCCGACTATACCGAAGCCACCACCACGAACGATTTGACCAGCTAATGCGCCTGCCAATAGTCCAATCAAAATAAACCAAATGAATGACATATAAATTCTCCGTTTTTTAATTTAAAAGGTGTGTGTATTAGAGGATAGGTAGCATGAATCTGTTCCTATCCTCTAATTGAATTTACTGACCTAAGAAGTTCTTGACAGAGTCAATTGCTTCTTCAACCTTGTTCCCAGCTTTATCAGATAGGTCTTTGGTATTTGCCTTAACTTCATTAGCGCGATCGCCTGCCATTGCCTTGGTTCTCTCAACACCATCACCAACTTTGTTCTTGGCATCTTTAGCCATATCCTTAGCTTTGCCCATATTTTCCTTGGTGCCTTCTTTCACGTTTTTGGCTAAGTCTTTAGCGCGATTTTTAGCTTCTTTGGCGATATCTTTAGAGGTGTCGGCAAGTTTGTCAATTACCTTGTCGGTTCTACCATCGCGAAGGTCGCGACCAAGTTCTTTGGTGATGCCTGCGGCTTTATCGATCGCCATATCTGTCTTTACACCTTGAGTCATTTTGTCAACTTGACCACCAATACTTGCCAAGGGAGATGCGATCGCCCCAGAGCTAAAGAATGTCACTTGCAACATCAAAACTAATGCAAACCCAAAAGCGAAAAGAAGTCCTTTTTTAACGCCATTTAGTACAGCAGTAATTGGATTATTGAAGTTGTCAGCATTGCCAGAGGCTAAAATATTAGTCATTTGTTTCACCTGTAAGTTTTGTATATAACTCGTAAGTCAATCCCTAAGCTAACAGGTACTTGTTTGATCTCATGCTTGAAGAGTGTATGAATTGTATGAGATGTACTAAAATAAAATAAATCTTTACTATATAAAGATTTAGTCTCTTAAGAATTGGTAGAAACAAAAAATATCTCATCCTAAATAAGGGCTTAGAGTTAATCCAAAAATTATTTT
>JANNDZ010000853.1:0-3612 GCA_031378395.1 Pseudanabaena sp. OTE_75_metabat_487_sub | reverse complement strand
CAATTTGTTGCTAGTTTAGAAGTTCATATTCCTAACCTAACTCAGGCTGAATTATACAAAATTTTTGAACAGTCAGGTGTTTTAGATAGAACAAATACTGAAGGACTCAAAATTGTCAACGATATTATCAAGGGTAAATTGACGGGACAAAGGCTTTGCGATGTAATTCAAGGAAAAGAATCACAAACTGTTGAATCTGACATCGATTCAGTCTATATCCTTAATGCTGATGACGAAATACAGATTTCTGATACTGTCACATCATTAAATAGATCTTTTGAATCAAACAGTGACTCTCAAGATAATTTTGATAAGCCTGATGAACTACCAAAAATAAAAGTACAAAAAAGTCTGGAATTTCTCAATAGTAAAATTGTTGCTTCTGCCGACCAGGAAGCGATCGACTTTTTTATTGCTTCTAAACGGAATCGAATTTGGGCAGAAGTTTTTGAAGATGAATCTGCGGTTGAAGCGATTGAAGCCTTTACAGATGATGGTTATGGTCGTCAGGTGCGAGATCAATTTCTAGATGAATATTACCAAGCGCGAGACATGGTAATTCCATCTGGTTGGGCATTCCGCGTTAATGGAAAAGTTACCCCGCCAAACTTAATGCAAAAGTTGGCGGCGGTACATTTACGCAGTCAGCAGCGAATGTTGAACCTGTCTCTGACGGGAACGGGTAAAACGATCGGGGGTATTCTGAGTAGCCGCATTATCAATGCTCATCTCACAATGATCATCTGTCCTTTGGACACGGTACCGAACTGGCATAGTGAAATAAAACATGTTTTTCCAGATAGTCGCGTGACCATAAGGAACTTCAATCCTCACTGGACAGATATTGAGACGGGACATCATTATATTCTCCTCAATCATGAAATGTTCCAGCAACCTGCAACTGCTGCTCATATTCGACAACTGTTAGAACGATATCAAATTGACCTGATTATTGTGGACGAGATTCATCGTTGCAAACAACGTAGTGAAGATCCATCTAAACGACGACAGATGGTGCTGGCTTTGATTACCAATGCAGCCGAGCAGAACCCAGATCTTCATGTGCTGGGAATGAGTGCAACTCCTGTGATTAATAACCTCAAAGAAGGTAAAAGCTTAGTTGAATTAGTTACTGGTATCGAACGATCGGATTTGGGTGAGAAAGCCACAATTAACAACTGTATGCGTTTGCATCAGGCATTTGTCACGCTGGGAATTCGTTCTAAAGTTAAGCCTAAAATTAAGATCGATCGGGTGAATGTTCTAGTTGATTGTACTCATTTAGTCGATCGAATTCGGGAAGAAGGTACGTCAATCTTAAAAATGGAGCAGATCCTAACAAGTGCGAGAATCCCAACAATTCTCAAAGAACTCCGTCCCAAAACGATCGTTTATACCCACTATGTTGAAGGTATCGTCGATCTGCTGAAAGAGGCAATTGAAGCTGAAGGCTGGAGTGTTGGTTTTCACATGGGAGGAGATAAGAGCTGTCAAGACATTTTCATGAATGGTTCTGTTGTCATTCTGATTGCCAGTAGTGCAATGGCTACTGGTGTTGACGGCTTTCAACGAGTTTGCGATCGACTTATTCTGAATATTCCACCCTGGACAAGTGCCGAACTAGAGCAGCTAGAAGGACGATTAAATCGGCAGGGACAAGTTCACGATAAACTTACCATCCTCATGCCCGTAACTTATGGTTTGGATGATGGGGAACATTGGAGCTGGGATGAGGGACGTTTGGCTCGACTCAAAAACAAACAGACTGTTGCTGATGCTGCGGTTGATGGTGTCATGCCTGAAAGTCAGCTCCGTAGTGAATCTCAAGCATTCCGAGATCTACGAAAATGGTTAGAAAGATTGAAGACTGGCGAACAGAAATCAATTATTCGCCCTAAAATATTCGTGCCACTGCCAGATGTCGATCCCGTTGATAACCGACGACGCAATGTTCAATATGGCGACTTTAGCCGGATGAATGCTCGTTGGAATAGTAGCTACAGTGACACTAATTACAAACGCTTGCAGGGAAATCCTGAAGAGTGGATGCAATACCATACACTTTATCAAGAAGCTCGAAAAACCTGGTCGGTTATTCCTTATGAAAAAGCGATCGAGTGGCTGGAAAAGCGATCTAATTTAGTTGTAGCTGACTTAGGCTGTGGTGAGGCACTACTAGCTAAAGCTCTTGCTGGTAGACATACAGTTCACAACTTTGATTTTATTGCCATTAATGATTCAGTAATTGAGTGCGACATTTCTCATTTGCCGCTAGAGGATGCTTGTCTAGATGTGGCGATGTTCAATTTGTCACTGATGGGTTTGAATATCACCGACTGTATAAGAGAAGCAGCTCGCACACTCAAACTTGATGGGCAACTCTGGGTTTATGAAGTTACATCCCATATCAAAGATCTGCAAGGATTTGTGAGAGGACTCGAACTAGCAGGTTTTAAAATAATTGAGAATACTGAGGTATGGAAATTTCGATATATTCGAGCCATTAAGTCTGAAGCAGTTGACCTCTCTCAAATTCAGGTTGAACTTTGACATACCAAACAATAAATTTTAAAACTCATTGTAGAATACGTTTACAATGATTTCCTGCGTAAGTCATCTACCAAAGAGGATGTCAATGGATTGGTAAGATTCGATCGCCAGTCTCAAACCGCCATAAACTCAAGATCGTCAAACTCGATCCAACTCGTCAGGCTTCCATTAGGCTTCAGACAAGTACACGAATCTCCCGACTTACTAAACTCACGAATTACAAGGTTTCCGGCGTATTGCTGCTTGAGATAGGCTGACACTCGACTGACGATACTGACGATAAAATTACGCATTTCTCTAAGACTATAATCCGAGTTCCCGCTTTGCCAATTCGAGCTTCTCGAACATCGATGCCCAATGCCTTGAGATCGGGTGCCAGTCGATTGAGTTGCCGCTTGAGAACGTTAGCAGTTTTTGGGAAGTATCTCGACCGCCTTGGTGGCGCGCTTCGCGTTCGATAGGTAGCTTCATCCGTATGGTGTTCCAATTCATTCAGTAGTTCTGAAGCTGTCCCCTGCCAAGGTTCCCATGCCTTACGATTTTCCATCAGTCGGATAATTGCCTCCCCAACAGGCGACGACTCGATAACTACTTGTCTAGATAGTTCTCAACTGTCATTGAAAACTGACATAAACTCACCTGGCTTCAAGCCTAGTGCTTTCTCGCTGGCGATCGCAAAGAGCGCATAGTCAGCCATCCGAGGAAGTTTATCAGGCTTGGTGTCGGGTAACTCTGCTAATGTTTGGCTCAGTGCCGTCAATATTGCCCCAAGGATACGCGGACGCGCTGCTTCGATCTTGGCATTTAACTCAGCCTGGGGTAGTCGCTGCTGTTCGGTTATTTCACCGAGTTGTACCATCAGGACTCGATCTGCTAAATCGTCGCGAGTCACCAAGGAATCGATCGCCGTGACGATTTGAGGACGGGCAAACTCGAAGGTCGTCTCCTCGTCAGTGCTAAATAGAGTGCGGGTACTGTAGCCAAATCCAGTCGCAATCCGACACAGATCGTCCGATTGGTCTGCACTGATATGTCCCACATTATCGTAGACCATCAATAGCC
>JANNDZ010000851.1:0-2676 GCA_031378395.1 Pseudanabaena sp. OTE_75_metabat_487_sub | reverse complement strand
TAGAGCCAAGTAGTACATAACCTTTGGTTGCTGCTATATGGCTTAGAGCAGCTATAGAAGCACCATAATAAAGACAAGAAAAATGGGCTTTGTCTCTAGAAAATGATTTGTCATAGGGAATTGTCACTTTTCTGTGATTGCCAAATAAACCGTTGTATTCACATATCACAATTCTTGGAGTAATGCAGTCAATTACTTCCCAAACCCAGTAGTCATTGCCATCAATATCTACAGATAGCAAGCCAATATCACCTGTCATGCCACTGTCAATCAACAATTTGTTGATATTATCTTTATCAATAAAAGCACATTCTGCTTTGAGATTATATTTCCAATATATTTGGTCTTGCTTGATATAACGAACATTATCTGGAGAACTATCTATAACTAGACCTGACCAATTATTATTGCTCAATAAAAATCTAGTATTAGATTCTGTATAGTTTTGTACTCCAAATTCCACAAACACTTTATTTTCAATTTCTATTGAATTAACTAATGATTGAATAATGCCATCTTCTCCCCATTGAGAAAAGACTTTAAATTCATTATTCTCTAATTGCCATCTGTCTAAAGCTAATAATTGTCTAGATTCTATTCTGCCCAGAGACTCTTGAACTTTTATCAAAGTATCAGGGATTTTAGCAAGTTGACTAAATGTATAACTTAATAAATTTATTTTACTTTTTAGCTTGGTTAAAATTTTCATATTTCCACTATTTTAATATACATTCATAGCCCATAAAGACATAATCATTGTTAATGCAACTAAGTAGCCCTGAAGCAAACAAAAAATTATCTATATGTCTTGATAGCGGTAAAACAATTTGACTAAACTGTTGATGTAACTCTTTACTTTTATACATAGCTGCAATCTGCCCAACTCTGATCGAATTATAGTTGCAAAGATAGCGGTCTTTAATTTCACAGTAATTTTCTAAAAGCTCTAACAAATCCGACTCCTCAAAGACAATTTCTTTTGGAGAAAGAACCCAATTATTTTTACTAGCTTCTTCAGTAATACAATTTAGTTTTTTTGCTAGATTTTCATTATATGACCCCTCAAATCTACAGGCAAAAAGTTTTCCTAGACTGTATGGAAATCCGAACAGAACTTTGATAGTCTTTCTAAGAGTACGCCATAGAAAACTTTTATTACGATAATGTTTTGACAAGTAAACTGGTTCATAAATAAATATTTTTGTTCCGCTCCCTAGAACTTTAACTTGTTTGAAGATACAATGAATCTCTTGCCAAGATAGGTGATGCAATATCGCGTGGATCAATACAGAATTATAATTAGAATTTTCACTCACAACAAAATCTGCTAAGTTCTGACAATAGTATTGGCAAGTTCTAGATAAATCAGCTTTAATTGCCTCCTGATTTGCTATTTGAATTTGCTGCTCTGACAAGTCAAGACCCACAATATTTATAATATTAGGCTCCGCAATCATACGACCTACCCAACCACTACCACAACCAATTTCTATAACTTTTAATGGTTCTGTCTTTTCACTACCACAAAGGAAAAACGACTTAGCTTTTTTAAGATAATGCCCTCTGACTGCTAAACGAATAATTTCAGGCAAAGTCCAAATTGCTTCAATTACTTGAGCATTTTCATCCCACCATTTTGATTCAAGTTGGTTTGTCTCTTCGTCTGCAATAATATTTCTTTTTCTATGGATATTCATAATTTTTGTCCTAATTCAAATAGAAATATAGCAATTTCCAATGAGTTTATATATTTGATTTTCTCTTCCAGCTAGAAAACATATGTATAACATATTTTATTAGTCTAGCAAAATTCATCAAAATAGAAGGAGAAGTTGTCTTTTTTAGACACTTAACTATAGCTTGAAAATTTGGGTAATCCGACTTTGGTGAGGTTGGAAGTACAAATATTTTCCTTTGAATTAATGACGTATTAAAATTTCTGGTACTACTGCTACTATGAGTGCCAGTGCCATCAAATCCTATATTTTGGACAAGTGATTGAACTGGATAAAGAGTTAATCCTTTGATCATGAAAGTGCTTAAATACCAACGGATTGCCCAAGAATCTATCGTCCCCTTTATCTGGGATTCGAGCATATCAAAATACGGATAAGAATTGTTTAAATTAAATTCATTTTTTAATTTTTTATTAGTCTTCAGTTCTTGATAAGCGCTTGCTGACGGATCAAAGTAACTCCATGCCCTCTGCCAAGTTGCCCATCCCCAAGAGTTAACTAAAGGAATAAATATTGCATCTGTTTCCACTGGGGCTAAATTTGCAGGAAACATATAGCCTGAAATATGTATGACCTGAGATGTATTTTCATATAAATCTAAAGCAGCATTCATATATTCAAGAAAGTAGGTCGAAAGAAGTAAGTCATCCTCAAGAACAATTACTCTGCCATAGCGATCGCATATTTCTGTAACACCACTAATCACTGAGTTCGCCAGACCAATATTCTGTTCTCTTTCAATAATATGGACAGTTCCACACCACTGCTTACTTCTGACGATTTGTCTTACTAGTTCAATTGATTGTCTATCTTCTGTCCGTTTGATTCCATCACAATAGATAAATAATTCACTATCTTTAGCGCCTATGTTTTGTGACAGAGACTCTAGCGATCGCTGGGTATGTTCAGGACGCTTATAGGCAAAAAAAACTATGGGTGC
>JANNDZ010000830.1:0-2941 GCA_031378395.1 Pseudanabaena sp. OTE_75_metabat_487_sub | reverse complement strand
TAGCCCGCCGCAACATTTTTGGGTTTTATATGGATCATTTTTCCTTGGATTTTCCTAGGTAGCTAAGACAATTAAATATAAAACCCCAAGATCTGTACTGCCCGATGCGCAGGCGGTGTAGATCCTGGCTCTGGGTTTGTAATTATGCTGAGCTACTTACACTTGAGATAATTAAAAAACAAATCCAGATAGGGGTTTAAATTATCAAAATAACTTTGCTATTTCAATAATTGGTGCGACTGCAACATAAAAACTTCAGCACTAAAATTGGGCTGAACATGAAACTTGATGTTATCTCTTGTTAATGATTGCCAAAATGACCATAATGCTTTACTATCTTGCAGTCAAAATCGACAAAAATTCGGATGACGCTGTACCGAAAACCAAGTAGGCAGCAGAGGAACTTTATTATGCGTATTTATTACCTAGCTGGCGTGATTCTTAGCGTTACTACAATCCTTAGTGCTTGCGGTGAGGGTACACCAGTCCAATGTACGATCAGTACAGCAAGAGAAACCAGGCAAGGCGTTGTCAAAACAGCTATGTTTGCTTCTGGTACTGATTGTGAGCAAATGAGAGGACTTGCAGAATCGGGTCAGCCGTTGCCCACGATTGCTGGTACTGCACCTACAAGTATTACCCCCAAGGTTGCTGCAACTCCTACCGCGCCTACTTTTAATACTCCATTTGTAGCTGGTCAGAAAACTCAGGATCTGATTACCATCACAGATAAGCAGGCAAGAGTTCAGGAACTAGAGCAAAAAATTGGCGTTGACTCCAAACAATCTCGCGATCCCTTCACTAGTACTGTGATTAATCCAGTACCAAAGTTAGAAACATTGTTGGCAAAGAAAGTCCAAGCACAACCTAATCTGCGTGCTGCTGTAGTTGTGAGAACCTCTAGCCGTCCGAGTAAAGTAGTGTTGCCACCTGACACCAGAGCTGCTGATGGTACTAAAGTCACTGGTACAGTTGAAGTTGCAGGTACGATCTACGCAATTATTAGTGCCTTTGGTGAGTCAACATCTCGTTATGTTAGGGCTGGTCAAATGATTTCTAACGGTAGAGTATTGGTTAAGCGAATTGATACCAATGCAGAGCCACCAATTGTTGTGTTACAGCAAAATGGAGTTGAGGTATTACGTGCTGTAGGTGCTCCTATTGTTGGTTCTAATCCTGAGCCTGTTGACTCCGCTGCTTCTCCTCCAGCCCCTGCAAACCCTCAATCTACTTATACTGATCCATATTCTTTATTACCTCCAGCTCCATAATATATCTGGACATATCCAAGGACTAAATAGCAGCCCGAAGCATCGCCATTAAGTCCTTGGATGTTTAATTTATGATAAATCACAAAAAATAAGGAGCGCACATTACGCTCCTTATTTTTTGTGATTTAAGGATACCGAGAGAAATAATCAAAAAGCCTCGCAACGCGAGGCTTTTTGATTATTTCTTGGGAGCCATTAACATAGTGATGTTTCTTCCTTCGCGCTTAGGATATTGTTGAATTTCAGCGACAGATTCTAGATCACTAGCCATGCGATTCAACAAAACTTCAGCAAGATCGACGTGCTGAATCTCGCGACCACGAAACATTACCGTTGCTTTGACCTTATCACCTTCTTTCAAAAAGCGTTCTGCGTGATTGATTCGCACTTTATAGTCATGCTCCTCAATTGTGTAACGCATCTTCACTTCTTTAACATCGGAAGTATGTTGCTTTTTGCGAGCTTCGCGTGCTTTCTTCTCTTGCTCAAATTTGAATTTGCCATAGTCCATGATTCGACAAACAGGAGGATCAGCTTTATCGCTGACCAGCACTAGATCTAGCTCTTTTTCTTCAGCCATTTTCAAGGCTTCTTTGGGGGTTAGGATGCCGAGTTGCTCCCCCTCCATATCAATGACTCGAATTTTTGGATATCTGATGCGTTCGTTGATTTGGGGAAGGTCTTTAATTGGCTTTTTAGTCATGAAATCTCTGTTGTCTAGACTCTTGGGGGTATTGGTTTAAATTACTAATGGTTGACAAATATATGCTGATCTGAAGCGTAATATTCAAATCAAGATTTTGAAATATTTAAGCTTAGCAATTTTTTGCTTGACATAAACGTTTAAGTATAGTACGAACTACCACTTAATGTGTCAAGTATTATGCCATTATTTTTCGTAAATTTTGGTTAACCAGCTCTGAGGTTACCCGATCGCTAAGAGTTACCGAGCCGATCGCCGTTGGTAAAATGAAGCGAACTTTGCCAGCTTCTACTTTTTTGTCGGTAGATAGCGACTCAATAATTAATTCAAGATTAATGTCCGCAGGTACTGTCCGTGGTAAACGAGTTTTAGCAATTAAGGCTACTTGATTAGCTTGATCTGACTCAGACCATAGACCAAGATCGACGGCGATCGCACCCGCAATTACCATCCCTAAACCGACAGCTTCACCATGGTTGTAAAGGCGATAGTTGGTAACTGATTCGATCGCATGACCGACTGTATGACCATAGTTGAGAATGGCGCGAAGATTTCCTTCTTTCTCATCCTTGGATACGACTTCAGCTTTAGCTTTGGCACAACGATACAAAATTGTTTGTAGCAATTCCGCTGAAACATAGCGTAGCTGATCAAGGCGATCGCAATTAGCTAATAAATCAAACAATTCGCGATCCCAGATTACGCCGTACTTAATAACCTCTGCCATTGCTGAGCGAAACTCACGGGCTGGCAAAGTTTTTAAGACTTCAGGATCTACCCAAACTAGTCGGGGTTGATAAAAAGCACCGATTAAGTTTTTACCTTGTGGATGGTTGATCCCCATCTTGCCACCAATTGCGGAATCCACCATGGCAAGAAGTGTGGTGGGAACTTGAACAAGATCAATACCGCGCAACCAAGTTGCAGCTGCATAGCCCGACATATCACCAATCACACCACCGCCAAG
>JANNDZ010000812.1:0-3577 GCA_031378395.1 Pseudanabaena sp. OTE_75_metabat_487_sub | reverse complement strand
TGGCGCTCAGTGGAATAAAGACAATGTGGCTCAAGTTTTGAATCATCGTTGTGCTTATCTCAACGGGTACTTCTATTCTTCTAAGTATATTTACTCAGTGCCTAATTGAGATGCTCCCTACGTGGATTTGTCGATGCGCTTATCATAACCATAAACGCAATAATAAAAAGTCTTTTTTGTAGTAATCTTGCTTGAAAATATTAATCTCAATCGCTGAAACCTTTATTCAGAATGTATCTTAAGGATTTTTGAGTAGGTCTATTTTTTTAGGCTTTGAGTAACCAGTTTGTAGATTGTGAATAGATTTTCTATAGGCTCTTATCTCTTTTTAGAACATAGTTAAATTTCCTGTAAACCACATATAGAGAGCTTGTGAATCATCTATAGCCTTTGCGTAGATTCTTTGTAAATTGCCACGAACTGCGTATAAAAATATGTAGGCTGTCAGTAGACTTTTTGATAATTATTCGTTGATTTAAAGTAGCCTCTTTATCGATTATCCATAGGCTTTGAGCAGAATACCTGTAGGCTGTAAATAAATTCTCTCTTGACTTTCCTTATATTCTTCGTAGACTGCCAGAGACTTAGTATAAAAATATGTAGGCTGTTAGTAGACTTTGTAGTAACTATTTATTGACTCTTTATAAATCCTCTGTCGATTGTTTATAGGCTTTGTATAGAATACATAGAATACCTGTAGATTATTGTTAGTTTTAGCGATAACTATTTGTTGACTCTCTACAGATTATTTGTAGAATCTTATAGATTGTTAAGTATACTCCCTATAAACTCTCTGTAGATTGCTGTAGACTTTGTATAGAATGCCTGTAGGTTGTAGTTAGTTTTAGTGATAACTATTTGTTGACCTTCCTTAGATTTTTGATTGATTATTTATAGGCTTTGTGTAGTCTATTGTGGATTATTACTAGTCCCTGAGTAGCATATAAATAGATTTTTCATGGATTACTTATAGATTTTGGACAAACTATCAGAAGTCTATATATAGACTTCTGATAGAGATTGGTTAGACTATCTGTATACTCTCCTGTAGGCGCTCTGTATATTAGTTGTAACTATTTGCGAACGAGTTTGCGCCGTTTGAGGTATGTGCGGGGTTTGGAGCAAGCTATGTTGCTTGTCGGACAATAAATCGCGCTATCGCTTGATTTTTGTTCGACAGCAACATGACCGCTTGCCAAAGGGGAATTCCCCCTTTGGATTCCCCCTTAATAAATTCAAAACTGCAAATAAAAAAACTAAGTTGCAATTAATTTTGCAAGAATTAAATTTTTGGAGAAATAGAATATTTTAAAATTCTGTTCTGCACAAAAAATGTAGACTATGATTGTAATTAGCGAGTCCATCTCGCCGAATTTCTTGTTTTTGAATATTTTTTCAACAGCATTTATGCAGAACAAACTTTAGGAATAGCAGTAATGACTTTATCCGTTAGATTCACGGTACGCATGACTGAAAATGAGAAAGTTGTATTGGAAGCAAAAGCCAAGAAACTGAATGTTAAATCGAGTAAATTTGTCCGCTATGCAGTTTTTAAGTTTCAGCCACTATCACCACTAGCTCCAATGACTAGCGTTGATTGGGACACATATCACCTGTTAGGACAAATGAAATTTGAGTTGAATAAAATTGGTACCAACATTAACCAGTTGACACACGATGCTAATTTAAGTGTGATGATGGGTAGCCCTATGCAGTCGCAACTTGATGAATTTCAAAAGTTATCTGGTTGTCTCAATCAACTTGTTTCATTAATGTCCGATGTTCGCTCTCAAATTACTACGACCGCAGGTTTAACTCCACAGGCGGAGTAGGAAAGAAAAATGATCGGTAAAATCATTAAGGGTAGAGGCTTTCGGGGATGCCTGTCCTATGTGCTGGAAAAAACTGGTGCAGAAATTATTGACACAAATATGGATGGTGATAGCCCTCGTAGTCTTGCGACTGAGTTTTCTCTATCGCGACAGTTACGACCAATGCTCAATCAAGTAGTTTGTCATGTTTCTCTAAGTCTTAGTCCTGATGAACATCTTAACAATGCTTCTTGGCAGCAGGTAATCGCCCAATATCTCAAAGACATGGGTTTTAGCAATAATCAGTATGTCGCTGTGAAGCATACCGATACAGCAAATCATGAGCATGTTCATTTAGTTACCAGTCGAGTGAAGATGGATGGTTCCGTTGTCTCGGATAGCTGGGATTGGACGCGCAGCCAAGAATCGATCCGAAAACTGGAAATGGATTTTGGATTAGTATCAGTTCCGTCAAGTCGGACAAGCGATCGCCAAGAGGAAACCTATCGTCACATTGAAAAGGAGCGAATATCAGGCAAACCTACGGTCAAGAAGCAACTTGCTAACAAGATTAGTGCTGCTTTGGCTTATGCCAAGTCACTACCAGACTTTATAGAGCAGCTAAATCGAGATCAAATTCGCGTAAAAGTTGAACGCGATCGCGAGGGCAAGCCTAGAGGCATTGCTTACAAATACGAGGGAGTTAGGCTGTCTGGCTCAAGTGTAGGCAAAGCATACTCGTTGCCGCGTATTTTGAAACAATTGGAAAATTTGTCTAGCGAGATTGTAAAACCTAATATTTATAACCTGAAGCCTCATATATCGCAGGTAATCATGGAGCAGATAAAAGCAGGAATAACTATGCCTCAGCTTATTGAGCAGCTTCGACAATCAGGAGTGGATGCTTATGTCAAATACACCCGCAATAAGAAGGTTAAGGGTATTTCCTATAGTTTTGGAGATAACAGCATTCAAGGTAATGAATTAGGAAAAGAGTTTAGCTGGGGCGGACTCCAGAAGCATTTGCAGGTAAGTTACGATCCAGTGCGGGATATGCCAATTATTCTGGAGATGCAGGGAGCTAATTCTAAGGCGACAAGTCAAGAATCTCCTCCTCAAGAATCCGAAGGACTACCAGATAGTTTATTTTCTGAGCTTGCGCTGGAACTAGAAAGACTGCGCTCTCTACAATTACCCAACCCAATTCAGCCTGAGAATGTGCTTGAAAATAAGATTTTAATCACCCCTGAACATGAAGGCATGGATAAGGCTCATCTGGTCGCTGCGCTCTGCCATCAACTTCTTAATGAGCTAGGTGCTGATAATTTTGGAGAAACTGGCAAGAATTCTTATGGTATTCAACGAAGCGGAGATGCTCTGACAGTTGAGAATTTACGAGGCGATCGCCAGATTATCTTGAAGGTTAAGGGGCAGGAAATTGAGTTTGCCAATTTAAGCGAATTTGATATCCAACAATTTGAGCAGGCTTGGCAGCATCGATCTCAAGCACAGCAACAAAGTATTGACTCACAAACCAAAATCCCATGATCTATCTCCCGCGCATTGCCTACGAGTAATGAAAACAAGATAATTAAAGCGATCGCTAGCTCAGACAATTTTTTGCTTAGGCTGAGTCATTATAATTGAGTTATGAAACTTTCTAATTTACTCATCATTTTTGGCGCGATCGCAATCCCTATCACTATTTTTGCAGTAACTAAAGCTATGTCTGCACCCCTACCCGTCGGATTCCCATCGCCAACATC
>JANNDZ010000806.1:0-1506 GCA_031378395.1 Pseudanabaena sp. OTE_75_metabat_487_sub | reverse complement strand
GGTGCATTTGCTCACGGTGCGATCTTCTTCGTTCGTGACTACGATCCTGAAGCTAACAAAGACAACGTGCTTGCACGTATGCTTGAGCATAAAGAAGCGATCATCTCTCACCTTAGCTGGGTATCTCTTTTCTTGGGCTTCCACACCCTTGGCATCTATGTTCATAACGACGTAATGCAAGCGTTTGGTACTCCTGAAAAGCAAATCTTGATCGAGCCTGTATTCGCACAATGGATTCAAGCCGCTCACGGTAAAGCTCTCTATGGTTTTGATGTATTGCTCTCCAATGCTGGCAGTATTCCTGCTAACACTGGTGCGGCTTACCTTCCTGGTTGGTTGGCTGGTATCAATGCTGGTGACAACTCGTTGTTCCTTCAAATTGGTCCTGGCGACTTCCTAGTTCACCATGCGATCGCTCTAGGACTTCACACCACAACTTTGATCTTGGTCAAGGGTGCATTGGATGCTCGTGGTTCTAAGCTCATGCCAGACAAAAAAGACTTTGGCTACAGCTTCCCTTGCGACGGTCCTGGTCGTGGCGGTACTTGCGATATATCGGCATGGGATTCCTTCTACCTCGCTATGTTCTGGATGTTGAACACCATTGGTTGGACAACCTTCTACTGGCATTGGAAACACCTCGGTGTATGGCAAGGTAACGTTGCTCAGTTCAACGAATCCTCTGTCACCATCATGGGCTGGCTCCGTGACTACCTATGGCTCAACTCCGCTCAGTTGATCAATGGCTATAACCCCTATGGCATGAACAATATCTCTGTTTGGGCTTGGATGTTCCTATTCGGACACCTAGTTTGGGCAACTGGATTCATGTTCTTGATCTCTTGGCGTGGTTACTGGCAAGAATTGATCGAAACCCTTGTGTGGGCGCACCAACGCACTCCTCTTGCAAGTTTGGTTCAGTGGAAAGACAAGCCTGTGGCTCTCTCCATCGTTCAAGCTCGTTTGGTTGGCTTGGCTCACTTCACGATTGGATACATACTTACGTATGCCGCCTTCCTGATAGCCTCCACAGCAACGGCTTTTGGTTAATCTAGCTTGCTAGTTAAATAAAAAATCCCTCACAGCAATGTGGGGGATTTTTTGTTTTTAGATGCTTTTACAGATTATGCTCATCATTTTCATTAAATATCTGGATGATCTAACCTATGGCTTCTTCGCTCAATGCGATCAAAAGTGAATATATAGATTCCGAAATTCATCCTCAAACATCTGATGTAGTTGATTCACTTGGCATCTCATGCGAGGGAGTCCACTTGTCTTCCGTCCCCTATTCTTTGGGTATATTTTTTGGCTGTTTATTCTTCCAATACTTGTCCAATCAGATATTCAAAAAGCATTTAGTTGTACTCTCCAGGCATATCAGTTTTTCTAACAGTAACCCTGTCAACCTTCTGACCTGACATTCTCAATAATTCATCACCTGAAAATTCAAATATGGCTTTAGATCAACTCGATGCATTTTTAAAGAAAATGCAGTCTGAACCT
>JANNDZ010000801.1:0-3396 GCA_031378395.1 Pseudanabaena sp. OTE_75_metabat_487_sub | reverse complement strand
TCAGGTAGTACCAGAACAGGTAGTCGTATTGGAACTGGTGAGCTTAAAGGTGGGCGAAGAGTTATTGTTGAATATAACCAAGGCAAGCGGAACTTTGCCAACCAAGATTACTCAAAAGCAGCATTTGGTAGTGCAACTCTTTCGGGTATTGTGATGAGCCGATCTAAGCTAGTTGAGGCAGATTTTTGTCATAGTGACTTAACTGGTGCTAGCTTTCAAGGTTCTAACTTATCTCAAGCTAAGTTAAATAGTGCCAATTTACGGGAAGCGAAAATGCAACGCGCTATCCTGATCAAGTGTGATTTGGGGAGTGCTTCGATGATTTTGGCTGATTTACGTGAGGCAAATCTCCAGTCAGCTTATATGAGTAAAGCTGACTTGTCTGGAGCAAATTTAAGCGGAGCTAACTTGAAGGGAGCATATTTGAGCCAAGCAAACTTAAATGGTACAAATCTTTGTGGTGCAGATTTGAAGGGAGCTAAGATCTCCGAGGAGCAATTAGCTCAAGCCAAAACCAATTGGGGTACGATTCGCCCTGATGGTAGTAAACGCTTATTTTAAAAATTTATATATCGGGGCAGTACTTTGTGATTCCCCATATAGCATTTATGTACGGACATTAATTTTGTGAGACTTGCTGATAATCAACTGATTGCTTTATTCACTGACTTGCTTGGAGTGGATAATGTCGTTTTATTCGATCGCTTAGTGCCAAATTTGCATGATCGCATTGTGAGGAGCCTCACGCCTGATAGCCTAGCGCCAACCTGCGTGATTTATCCCCAGGCGATTGCCGAATTATCATCTGCGATCGCATTAGCATCCGAACATCGATTACGAGTTTTACCTTGTGGCAATGCTACCAAGTTAGATTGGGGCGGATTGGTCAGTCGAGCGGATGTGGTGATCAGTACATCAAAGTTAAATCGGGTGGTTGAGCATTGTGTTGGCGATCTAACGGTAACAGTTGAGTCTGGGGTAAAGTATCAGGATTTGCAAGCGGTCTTAGCCAAAGAAGGACAATTTTTAGCGATCGATCCTCCTTACAAAGCTAATGCGACGATTGGCGGAGTTTTAGCTACAGCTAGCGCTGGCTCATTGAGACATCGCTATAACAGCGTACGAGATATGTGCTTGGGTATTGAGTTTGTGCGAGCCGATGGTGAAGTGGTGAAGGCGGGTGGGCGCGTAGTCAAAAATGTAGCTGGCTATGACCTGATGAAATTATTGACAGGTTCTTACGGAACTCTGGGAATTGCGTCTAGGATTACTTTTCGGCTCTATCCTTTGCCTGAGTATACGCAAATTGTTGTGGTTACAGGTACTGCCGAGGCGATCGCCCAAGCACATCAAAAAATTAGCACCTCGGTACTTACTCCCACTGCTTGCGATTTACTATCGGCAACAGCGATCGCAGATCTTGGTCTTGGAGAAGGGATCGGCTTAGTTCTGCAATTTGCGAGTCTCAAGGCTAGTGTGATGGAGCAGTGTGATCGCATTGCTACCTTGGCGAAAGAATTAAATTTAGAAGTGCAAATGTTGGGTGCGGCTGAAGAATTCTGGGAATTGTTAGAGATTATGTTCTGGCAGGATGAGCTGCGTAATTTGGAGCAACCTGAAAATGATGCTCCTGTTGTTTGTAAGTTGGGTATCTTGCCCTCGACTAGCGTGTCATTCATACAGGAATGTGAACAAATTTTTGATGAGCAATCTTATTATTTGCAAATACATGCTGGTAGTGGTTTAGGCGTTTTGCGTTTAGAGGATGTGCAGGATTTAGGTGCGATCGCCGATCAGATCGCTAAGGTGAGAAGCATTGCCGAATCCCGTAGTGGATTTTTGACTATTCTGGAAGCTCCCCATGAATTAAAGTTTAAACAGAATGTTTGGGGATATACAGGTAATGCTAGTGATTTGATGAGTAAACTTCGTCAACAGTTTGATCCGCGAGGTTTACTCAGCCCAAATCGAATGTTTTAGTAAATAATCTTTTTTTAATAAACAAGTAAATATGCAAGTTTCCGACAAGCCTAATTCTGAAAACCTAACTCCTAATTTGAACATAGATCCTCTAATCTTTTCGCAAACCTTTGATGCTAAGAATCCACCAAATCCAAAGCTAATAGATGCTTGTGTGCATTGTGGATTTTGTCTATCGACTTGTCCTAGTTATCGGGTCATCGGCAAAGAAACAGATTCGCCTCGCGGTCGAATTTATTTAATGGATGGAATCAATGAAGGTGATATTCCTTTATCTCCTGCGATCGCGCAGCATTTTGATACTTGCTTAGGATGTCTTGCCTGTGTAACCACTTGTCCTTCAGGCGTGCAATATGACCAACTAATCGAATCATCTCGCGCTCAAGTTGAGAGAAATCATCCGCGATCGCTACCTGAAAAACTATTACGCCAATTTATCTTCTCAACTTTCCCCTATCCCAATCGTCTGAGGATTTTGCTTGCACCTCTATTGGCTTATCAGAAACTAGGCTTACAAAAATTAGTGCGATCAACAGGGTTGCTAGAGAAATTTTTACCCAAGCAGCTAGTTGCCATGGAATCGGTATTACCTGAACTTACTCCTCAGGCTTTTCAGGACATTTTGCCTGAAGTGATTCCCGCAAAGGTCGAGAAGCGCTATCGGGTGGGAATGCTCTTGGGCTGTGTGCAACGCATATTTTTGCCTGAGGTGAATAATGCAACAGTGCGCGTATTGACAGCAAATGGTTGCGAAGTAGTAGTTCCTAGATTACAAGGCTGTTGCGGAGCTTTATCGCATCATCAAGGACAGGAAGAACAAACTCTGGAGTTAGCCAAGCAAACTATCGATGCTTTTGAAAATTTAAATCTTGATGCAGTTTTAGTTAATGCTTCGGGCTGCGGACATACATTGAAAGAATATGGTCATATTTTGAAAGATGATCCTACCTATGCGGATAGAGCAAAGTTCTTCTCTCAAAAAGTAAAGGATGTTCAAGAATTTCTGGATCATGTAGGATTGACAGCGAAACTCTCACCTCTTCAAGAGCAACCTTTAGCGATCGCCTATCAAGATGCCTGCCATATGCTCCATGGACAAAAGATCAGCCTCGAACCACGGCGCTTGTTGCGTCAAATTCCTAATGTGCAATTAAGGGAATCGGTTGATGCTTCTCTGTGCTGTGGCAGTGCGGGAATTTACAACATTTTGCAACCAGAGGTTGGACATGAATTGGGAGAGATGAAGGTGACCAATCTTACGGATACTGGCGCTCAATTAATAGCATCTGCAAATGTGGGCTGTATTACCCAAATTCGCAAGCATTTAAAGTTGCAAAATAAAAATGTTCTCCTCATGCATCCAATGGAACTATTAGATTATTCCATCCGAGGCAAAAAATTGGATAAGTAAAATTG
>JANNDZ010000779.1:0-3177 GCA_031378395.1 Pseudanabaena sp. OTE_75_metabat_487_sub | reverse complement strand
GAGTTAGTAATTTGCGATACATCTATCTTTAGATAAGCAATCGCCAGTATATAAGATCGAGGGCGCACAGCATGTTCCCCTGATCGTATGAACCCCAGAAGAGAGAGGCAGAGCATTGCTCCGCCTCTCTCTTCAGGGGTTCTAAATCGGCAATCGCTATAGATTTCGCAATGGAATTTCTTGACCGTAGATAAACTTCTGCTCTAGGTTGTTACATATTAACCATAGAGCGATCGCGATCGCCATAGGAATGGAGCTTAGCAAAATCACTAGCAAATTTGCAGGGGCAAAAAAGTAGCTAATTAAGGGGCTGATTGTCCATGCGATCGCGGCGACTATCTTACTGATCGTTTTAATCTTGCGCACATTTCGCAAAGCTTGACTGCAACTTGCACATTTAGAAGTATGGGAATGATAACGATCTAAGAGAACTGTTTTTGATAGAGGATCTTTTAATCTTTCGCCAACAAAGAGATCGGCTTCATAACGGGCTACCCATTTCCGCAGTTCAGAAACATAGGTGTCTGCTGGAGTTGCTAGATAGAATGCTTTAGCATAATTTCCATCAACTGCTGGTTTGGCAAGTGCTTGCTCAAGATAGCGCTCTTGATAATGCAAAAAGATTTGATCGTCTTCGAGAATTCCATTCTGTCCAATATGGGAGTACCAACGCGGCGTAATCCCAATAAAAAATCTGGGAATTGCCGAATTAAATTGAAAAGGGAATCTCGCAAACATACGGCATTCCCCTTTGCGAGTTGGTGTGGCATAGACCACGGTCATTGTGCGCCCAAATTGTTTGGAAGTAAGATCGTGCCACATCAACGAAGGAGCAATGAAAGTTGTATCCTGACGTCCTAATTTTCCGCGTCGAGGCCCCTCTTCCCATCTGCCTTGAAAGCCTTGCTTATTAGTTTCTAGAACTTCTAGAACCATTGGCGCAGCATTGGCGCGGTTGCCAACGGATTTATGATGGGTAAAGGGCAAGTGACTGGCATCAAGGACGTTTTCTAGCAGTGTGAGCGCATCGTAAGGTAAATCGCGAAATGTCCCAAAAAGCGTCCATTTCTCTGTATCAGTTTCGAGTGGCTCGACTATCGGGATTTTGACTTGAGATGCATTTTCTGGGTTGCCTGCGTAAATAAATAACAGTCCTTGGCGTTCGGCAGTAGGTAAAGATGCTACACAAGCGCGTTTAGAGGTATGGGCAGTTCCTCCTTCAGGTTGCTGAGGAATGCGATCGCAGCTTCCATCACCTTTAAAAGCCCAGCCATGATAGGGACATTCTAATAAGCCATCTTCAGCAATTCTACCTTCCGATAGAGGGACGAGGCGATGGGGACAGCGATCGTCAAAGGCTTTCCATGCATTAGTCTGACGATCCCACCAAATCACCAGATCGCGTTCTAACAAGGTGAACTTTGATGGCTTAGCTTTGTCTAAATCTTCGATATAAAAGACGGGATACCAGACTTCTTGCCAGTCAAAACGATCGGGATCTAGTCCGCCCGCAGGTAAACTTTGAGCTTGGGGATCGTTAGGGTGAAAATTTTCTCTCAGTAAAGTATTTGCAGTCATGGCAGCCAAAGCGATCGCATTGTAAAGTTATGTATAGTTTAGCTTGCGATCGCCAATGCGTAAAAACCCAAAAGAATGAGATGGCGCTTCGCGCCATCTCATTCTTTTGGGTTTACTACATTTGCCATGCTTTCATTTTGTCTGGATTCATCAGCCCATAAGGATCGACCATACGCTTGAAGTTTAGTTGCTCGTAATCGATTGTCTTCATACCACCATCTTCGAGAATATAGGTATGAGGATTAGCGATAAATACGCCATGCGACTCGTGATAAGCAATAATCGCATTCAGGCGATCGCTATCAGTAAAACGGACAATCTGAATTGCCGCAGGAATGACAACTCCATTTACCTTAATGAACTCAAGATGCATGATGACTTCATCACCAAAATACTCATGCATCTGTTGCACAAGTTCTAGCTTTGGATCATTCAAAAATAGGCTCTGGAGATAAGTTAGGGAAGGATCGGCAGCACGAGCATGTAGAGTCGTGTGGTTCCATGTAAACTCAATTATACTGATGCCTTTACTAGCTTCTTGTGCACTTTTTTCGTAGCAGATCTCACCATGAAATTCTTGGACAAGGCTTGCTAAAGGCTCACGATCGCTCTCGGCTACTAGCACTAGAGCACAATGAGAACCTCTCGGAATATAGCTTTGCAACGCCGCAAAATAACTTGGAATTGGGTCAGCATGAACGCTAATCATCTTTTTGATAATGCCGTCGCTATTGCCAAGAGCTTGCCCAAATCTGGCGGCGGTCATGAAATCGGTGAAGCTAACAATACATTCCATCCATGCATAGGCAGGTGCAAGAGGCACTTCTAGTTCGGTAATAATGCCATTAGTTCCATAGGCATGATTGACCTTTTGGACATCATCTCCCCGCAATTCAATGATGCGCGGCTCTTCTTCGAGGGTGACTACACGCACAGCTCTCAAATTACCGCGATCGCGCAATTGTCCATACAACACTGAGCCAATCCCACCACTTCCGCCAGAGATAAATCCACCAACTGTAGCAACTCTATAGGTAGATGGAACCATGCGTGATTCCCATCCAATTTCTTGAGCTTTTTTGTCCAGTAATGCTAGCTTTACGCCTGTCTCTACGCGAGCTAATCCCGCTTTAATCCATTTGATTTCTTGTAGGCGTGAGGTTTCTAAAATTATGCCGCCTTTGAGTGGCGTGGATTGACCATAATTACCAGTCCCACTCCCGCGCAATGTGAGAGGGATTTGATATTTTACACAGGCTTTAGCAATTCTCAATACCTCGCTTTCATTTTTGGGGCGAACTACAATATCGCCAACTTTGCCAGTCAGTAACGGAACAAGAACTGGACTAAAATGAAAATAATCCTCTGAAAGTTTTGCGACTTGGGTCGGATTTGCGATCGCTTCGATACCAGATAGTTCTTCTAATAGATTTTCTAAAGATATTTGCATATTTACGGATTTTTGTTATCCCCCTATCCTAATACCAATTCTTAAAGTGTAGTCACGCTTGCGGGTTTGAGCGCAAAATGCTTTAAATACGTTTATATCCGTCCAAACCTAAAAGAGAGTTGCGGCGCGAAACGCCGCAAATAAAATTT
>JANNDZ010000734.1:0-2126 GCA_031378395.1 Pseudanabaena sp. OTE_75_metabat_487_sub | reverse complement strand
GCGCAACCTTACAAATTTGGGTTTGTAATTAATTATGTCCATTTACTTAAAGTTGCAAGATTTGGTTAAGGCTTTCTTTAGCAAGGCTTGATAACTATCATCATCAATCTCAAAGGCTCCAAATCTCTCAAGATGGGGATTCATTAACTGGGCATCAAATAAACTGTACCCTTGCGATCGCAAATGATCCACCAATTTCACCATCGCGACCTTAGATCCTTCAGGAATTTTAAAAAACATCGATTCACCAATAAATACACCGCGAATCGCGATCCCCAAAATCCCTCCTGCCAATTGATCACCTTGCCATGTCTCAAAACTATGCGCCCAGCCAGCTTGATGTAAATTGGTATAGAGCGATCGCAGTTCTTTAGAAATCCATGTAGTTTCGCGATCGGCACAGCCAGCAACGACTTCCTCAAAGGAAGTATCAATCCTCACTTCAAAGCGATTTTGATTAATTACACGTTGCAAAGATTTAGGGTATCGAAAGCGATGATCAAGTGGGATCAGAGTGCGACTGTTGGTGTAATACCACTCGATCGGCTCTCCATCACCTTCTGACATCAAAAAATAGCCTTGGGTATACCCCTCAATAACGCTGCGGATATTAAATCTTTCCACGAATAGATTTCCAACTCGCAATTAGTTAATTTAGTAATGACTAAGCATAGTTAAATATAAAACCCCAAAAATTTTACCGTCCGCGCAGTGGGCGGTACAGTTTTGAATTTGTTTTTTTAATTATGCCAAGGTACTTATGAGCTTAATTCTAAAACTAGTGTAGAAAAGCAAATTAATTTTATGCAAATTAATTCGACATGAATTTAGGTAGATACTTAAACAACTGTAACTTAATTTATTTCACAAGCTCTCGATCCATAGTCCCTCATAACAGTTGGTACTCATACTGAATCAAGAAATATTCGGGTTGCTTGGGCAAAAAATTGTTGTATCTCTAGGCAAACAGGACAACCATAAGTGATTTTGAGAGTATGCCTCAATTGAGGCATACTCTCAAAATCATTTAATCTCACAAGTTATTTTAGGATCGCTGTACTTTAAATTAACTAGTTTAAAAAACTTTAAACAGATAATTCAATGAAAGAGAAAGCTATACATCAGTTAATTCGTTGAAGCGAAGATATAACTCTAAAAAGTCGCAGATAAAATAAATGGCTTGCTCCAGCTAGGTAGATTTACCTGACCGAAACAAACCATTTATTTGTATAAATTGTTCTTAAATTAGTATTGAGACTCAGAATCTTTAAATAAGCCGATTCCGTTTGAATGATCTTATTCTGCTAGATAGATCACAAAAACTGGGATCGCTTAACATTTTCTTTATAATCTGCTCTAATAATATTTTTCGAGCCAAAATACCTGATTACTGATTAGTTCTTAGTCAAGATTTTAATAAAAATCAAGAATCGAAAATACTTACTCTCATTATAGAGAGCGCATTATCATGATCCCCCCGCTTACCAAAACAAGATGAATTATAACGAAAACAAAAAACAAGTGCCCTGTTGCTGATGGGTAGAAACTACCAATTAGAATACAAGATCACTTGCTTTTTGTTTGTTTTATTAATTTGGTATTTAAATTCAGAGCCTATATATAAGCTGGCTCCGTTTGAATAATTGTATTGTGCTAGAAATTTTGCCACATTGGGGATCACTTAAACTTTTCTTTAGAGTTATATTTTTGACCTTAGTTATTGGGTAACTATACTTATCATTTAAACTTCTGATACCGAGTATTTAAAGAAAATTATTAGAAAATGATTGAACGACATAGTTTTAAATCTTTTTCTTGATTATCTTGCCTCTTTCTTATCTATTTCACTTTGCGTTGATATTCATTTTAAAATCTTAGATTATTGTCGTAACTTCAAACAATATTTATAGAGACTGTCTGCGATCGCCACCTAATCTACCCATGTCGCCAACTACTTGAGCAAGGCTCTTGCTATGTTGAGACAAACAACAACTATTCCAAAAGCCCAGACGGGCATAAAGAAAAGCGTGCCGCCAAATTCTCTTTGGGTAAGCCAGCCCTTTGACGGGCGAGAGCGTAAGCGTACTAGTAAATCTATGGCGACCAAAGCGCCTCCGACACAAGAC
>JANNDZ010000701.1:0-6519 GCA_031378395.1 Pseudanabaena sp. OTE_75_metabat_487_sub | reverse complement strand
TGATGATATATGGTGATAAGGGCTAAGCTTTGTTTCACAGATTTGGATTGATAAAGATCAGTAATTGTAAACTGATGGAGGTTATATGATGAATAAAGAAGAAGCCACTATTTCGGCGCTACAAAATCGCATCAAATATCTAGAAGCACATCTCCATCTGGCTTTACAGGTTTTGACTGACTTGGAAAATGATTCTCAAAATGTTATAAAATCCTTAGATTTCCAACGTCAATCTCAGACTATAGACATAGTTCCCACTAGCAAAATTGAACTGCCTACGTTTTTACATGCACGCACATGGAAACATGATTATCCCCATGTAGTAAATCATGTAAATTCACGCGATCGCTTAGTAGCTAACGCTTCATAAACCTACAGTAATTATTTTTACAGCGCTTTGCGCTCAAACCCGAACCAAGAATTTTCTTGAAAATGTTGCTTTGCAACACTTTCAAGAAAATTCTTGGTTCTTTTGATCTGGAATTGCTGTACAAGAGATGTCGGACTTTCAGAAAATATCCCTTGTGAAAAGAAGAGAATTAATGTGAAAATTGCTATATTAATTCGTGGATTAAGACTATGGAACTGGAAGACTTTTTTGCTTTAGTACATCCTGCGATCGCAGTTATTGTGGTTTTCCCATTGATTGGTATTGTCATAAATCGGGCTTGGCTAGTTCGTCAGCGCCGCTTGCAAGTCATTGATGGCGAAAAAAGCAAGATTCCCCCAATTGTAGGATCTGAGCATGTAGCGATCGGTAATTGGTTGAGCATTTCAGTCGTAGGAGTTGCCCTATTGGGTATGGCTTATCCGATTTTTTCCAAGTTTCTCAGAAATGATGTCTTCTCCAAAGATTCTTTACGAGCTTTTTCTGTAATAGCTATTTTCATCGCCACAATTGCTTCATTCACATTTTTATTTAAAGCAAAGGTCAAAATCTGGCGCAATGTTTTTGCAGTTTTAACATCGGTTGGCTTAATTGTGTTGGGAGCACAGCCAGAAGTATTTCGACGAGACGATGAATGGTTCTTCTCCCACTACTACTATGGCATTGCCGCCGCGATATTGATGATTGTCTCGGTTGCCATTACTCAAGACATCTATAAGGACAAACAAAATCGCTGGCGAAATATCCACATCATTCTTAACTGTTTTGCTTTACTTCTATTTATTGGACAGGGAATGACTGGCTCTAGAGATTTACTCTCAATTCCTTATACTTGGCAAAAAGAGTATCTTCGTCAGTGTGTTTCCAAAACTAGAACCTGTCCTAAAACCACAGCATTTTACATTCCAATTAATCGCTAGATAGCGGCTAGAATCCTGCCATCCTTTCCAGTAAGATTCTTAAGTTTTTGGTTTGCTTTAGGCAAACCAAAAACTTAAGAATCTTCTAGACCATTAAATCGCAAAATGCTGTAATGAAAATTAGTAATATCCAGACCATCTTAAACCGTATCCCAAGCTCGATCTATCTCGCTATTGCTGTTTTGATTTTTGCATCCTCAAACTCGCTTACGCGGATACTCAATGACATTGGGCTACATAATTTAATCGATGGCAGAAATCCCATCTCCCTCTGTAATGTCCTATTTGTTGGCAATATTTGTGGATTGGGATTAATGATTCCCCTCTTTTATCGTGACTGGAACCCAACTATCCTCAAATCACTTACGCGCAAAGATTGGATTAGTTTAACCATTACCAGTATTTTTACTGGAGCGATCGCCCCTGCTTTGATGTTTACGGCGATTGGCAATACAAGTATTGCCAATGTTGTTTTGATTGGTCGTATTGAGCCAATCTTAACGCTTGTATTGAGTGTTTGGCTATTGGGGTTAAGGCTTGATGGTTGGACAATTGCTGGTGCTCTGGCTTCCTTCGGTGGTGTGGTGGTTACTATTCTTTTAGGGGGAGCAGGAAAAATGATGCCAATTGCAGGATTCCAAATTGGAACTGGCGAAATTCTGGTAGCGATCGCGGCTGTTATTACTTCTATTTCATCAGTTAATAACAAGCTGCAATTACAATCAATTCCCTTAGGGATTTTCACGATTTATCGCAATCTGCTGGGAACCGTGATTTTCTTTGTAATAGCCAATATTCTGTATGGGAAAGAACATTTTGCGGATGCTTTTTCGCCTTTGCTTTGGCAATGGATGCTTCTCTATGCATTGGTGATTGTTGTTATTGCTAGACTTTGTTGGCTATTAGGTTTAAAGAGAGCCACACCAACAGAACTCAATTTAGCTACTTCGGTAAATCCCATTCTCACAATTTTTATGGCTTACTTGATTTTAAAACAAGTGCCTACTATAGCCCAATATTATGGATTAAGCTTATTGATCATTGGGGTTATCTTGAATTTTATTGGTAATCTATATCAACAAAAAATGAAGCGACAGGCTCCTAAACCTACTGATATCGAAAAAATGGATGCGCCGATTGGTTTCCGAGGCATGTAAAAAAAGGAGCGCTAAGCGCTCCTTTTTTATTGTGTTTTAGACTTCGCCTGTATATTTCAGCACAACCACACTTAACGGCGGCGCTGTCACATCGACTGAATAGGGCTTGCCATGACTGCCGAAGTCATCGGAATATTTGCCGCCAAGATTGCCGACACCGCTGCCACCGTAGATCGGGGCATCGCTATTAAGAACTTCTTTATAGAAGCCCTTTTCAGGAACACCAACACGATAGTTGTGATGGACAACAGGCGTAAAGTTGCAGACCACCAATACAAACTCACCATCTAGACCCTTACGCAAGAAAGAGATGACGGAATTCTGAGTGTCATTACACTCAATCCATTCAAATCCATCTTGGGTGAAGTCTTGCGTGTAAAGCTCAGGCAGCGATCGCAAAAGTTTATTGAGATCACCGACATATTTTTGCAGTGTCTTGTGGCTAGGATATTGCAACAAATGCCATTCCAGATCGCCCCAAACGTTCCATTCCGCCCATTGTCCAAATTCCATGCCCATAAACATGGTTTTCTTGCCAGGATGGGTAAACATATAGCCATAGAGACAACGCAAGTTCGCAAACTTCTGCCATTCATCACCAGGCATCTTGCCGATCATCGGACTCTTACCATGTACTACTTCATCATGGGATAGCGCCAACATGAAGTTCTCACTGAAGGCATACCAAATACTGAAGGTGAGGTAGTTATTGTTATGTCCACGGAAATATGGATCGAGCTTGAAATAATCGAGCATGTCATGCATCCAACCCATATTCCACTTCAGATTGAAGCCTAATCCACCTGAATAGGCGGGCCATGTCACCATCGGCCAAGAGGTAGACTCTTCGGCGATCGATAAAGCGCCTGGGTAATAGGTGAACAGAATGCTATGCAAATGACGGAATAGCTCGATCGCTTCCAGACTTTCGCGACCGCCGTACTCGTTGGCAAGCCATGTACCTGGATCGCGATTGTAATCGCGATAGATCATTGAGGCAACCGCATCGACGCGGATTCCATCAATGTGATATTTGTCGAACCAGAACAGCACATTGGCAATCAGGAAATTCTTAACTTCACTACGCTTGTAGTTAAAGATTTTGGTTCCCCATTCTTTATGTTCACCAATTCGCACATCTTCTGGCTCGTAAAGAAACGTGCCATCAAAGAAAGATAAACCATGTCCATCCTTGGGGAAGTGGGCAGGAACCCAGTCAACAATAATGCCAATATCGCTTTGGTGGCACTTATCGATGAAGTACATCAAGTCTTGGGGTGTGCCATAGCGCGATGTGGCGGCATAGTAACCCGTCACCTGATAGCCCCATGAGCCATCGAAGGGATGCTCGGCTACAGGCATCATTTCAATGTGGGTATAGCCCATCTCCTTGACATAGGGGATCAAGTCTTCGGCGAGTTCGCGATAGGTGAGAAATCTTGCTCCAGGTTTAAGATCAGCGGCTGATACGCTCTGGTATCCACTAGCAGGAGGATTGGCTGCCGAGGCGTGCATCCATGAGCCAAGATGCATTTCATAGACTGAGATTGGCTTTTTAAGAGGATCTTCAGTGCGGCGCTTGTCTAGCCATGCTTGATCATTCCATTCGTAGGTACTGAGATCGGTGACAATTGACGCAGTTTTAGGGCGTACTTCCTGAAAATATCCGTAGGGATCAGATTTTTCGTATATATGTCCTTCAGGACTTTTAATTTCGTATTTGTAAACTGTACCAACTACTAATTCAGGAATAAACAGATCCCAAATGCCTGTATTTCCTCTACGCATTTGGTGCTTACGTCCATCCCAGCTATTAAAGTCACCTAGGATCGAGACGTTACGAGCATTGGGAGCCCAAACTGCGAAATAAACACCACTCACACCGTCAATGGTGGTAAGGTGTGCGCCCATTTTTTCATAAATTTGGTAATGAGTGCCTTCACCAAATAGGTAAGCGTCAAATTCTGTCAGTAAGGGGGATCTGAAATAGTAAGGATCGTGAATTAGCCGATCGCTATCTCCAGACTTAACTCTAAACTGGTAATTAAACAGGTGGGGCGCGTCACTGATTACACATTCAAAAAAGTGAGGATGATGCACTGAATGCATCGGATATTCTTTATTTTGTTCGGGATTAACTACATATACTGCTTCTGCGTCGGGTAGATAAGCTCTAACCACCCATACCGACTTACCTTCTTGCTCAAGTTCATGGGGGCCGAGGACTGTAAAGGGGTCGTGGTGTTGATTCCACACAATGCGATCGATTTGCTCGGTGGGGAGGGTTGGGGTCATATCACTTTAAGTAAACGCACATAATTAAATTACTGCATATTAATCACCAAATGACAGGGTGTAATCTAAAGTAAAGACTGGTGAATATTTTCCTTTATTTTTTAGGTATATAAAATATGAGGTTAAGATGTTTTTTTAGAGACATCGCGTTATCAATAAGCATCATCTCCAATCGTCCATAATCAGCGATCGCCTTTTGCCATCATCAGGCGCGATCGCAAATAGAGCCTTGACAAAACAGCGATCTTTCTTCTTGTCTTTGGTTTTGATTACATTAAGGAGTGGTTGATTAGGGAAGCAACAAAATCGAAAATCTCTTCTGCTTTAATTAGTGCATCCTCTAATTCTTCTGGGTTTGGTTGCATTACATCGCTTGGGTATCGAAACTCTGTAGCGTAAGGAGTTAGTATTTCTGAGGTTTCTTGATAATGCTCGAAATTTGGGTCGATCCTAATCGCTAATTGAATAAGCAAACGAATATCATGGGTTCTCGGAAATTCTTGATCATGTAAGATCAAAAAAACCTTTTACGGCTTTTTCGGCTGATTGTTGGCAGTGATAGATTGCAATATCTCCATAGATTTCTGGCTCGATACTCAGTTTTTTGCGGCGAGTAAGTCGTGTTGAGCTTTGATAAGCCAATTTTGCACCAATTCATCTTTACTATCCATAAAGACATCTTCCTTTATGTAATATTTGATGCTCTATGGACATTGGAATCTGTGCAAATTTTTCTATTTCTTTTCGGGTTTTCACCAAAATATCTAAGGGATAAGGAATATCTCTTAAGCATCGGTAAGCAATAGAAGAACGTTTGCTAGAGGAGAGATTGCTTTCAGTGACAATAACCAGTAAATCCAGATCGCTGTCTTTGTGAGGGTTTCCCCAAACATGGGAGCCAAATAAAAAAATATTTTCTGGTCTAAATTCGTTTATAAGTCGATTGGTAATATCTAAGAGTAATTGCTCTATTTGCAAATTTGTTGGAGTCCCAACTTGAAGGAGAATGATGCGATCGCTTAGTGGTGTAATTTTTTCTAGACTGGATTTCTGCTGGACTACCATTGATTTAGTCTTTACCTTAGATTTCATAACTATAGCTCAGAAGCTAAAAAGTTGCTAGATGATCGCCTTTTATCATCATCGATAGCGATCGCAAATAGAGCCTTGTAGATAAAACCGCGATCGCGGTAAAAGTCTGAAATTGAGTTAGGTTGAGATCGACGATCGCAAAATATCTTACAAATCTCGATAGATTTCACGTCGATGTCCTATACGTCTCAAGTTGATGAGTTTAATACTGTCGTCAATATCATACAAAACGCGATAGTCTCCAATTCTCAATCGAAAGCCTTGTCCTCCCTTCATTTGTAATGAGTTGGCGGGTCTAGGTTCTTCTTGTAACTGCACTATAGACTTTAAAATCCGTTCTTTGAGTTCCTACGGTAATGCGTTCAGTTGCTTCTGAACTATTTTTGGTAAGTTAACTTGATAACTCATGATACTTGCTGTACTTCATTCGCTAGATAATGCTCTAGGGTTATAAAATCACCATTAGCAATTTCTGTGTCTGTTTCTTCAACTGCTTGTTGATATCCTTTCCAGCAGAGAAATTCATCTATTTCTTCAAGTAACTTTGGGAGCATCTCAATTAGGCACTGAGTAAATATACTTAGAAGAATAGAAGTACCCGTTGAGATAAGCACAACGATGATTCAAAACTTGAGCCACATTGTCTTTATTCCACTGAGCGCCAGAA
>JANNDZ010000660.1:0-2364 GCA_031378395.1 Pseudanabaena sp. OTE_75_metabat_487_sub | reverse complement strand
GATAGTACGTTACTGATTTTGCAAAATCGCCTTAAAGCTTATGGCGATCGCCCTGCGATTAATTTAACGAAGCGTTATGGCAATATTCCGATTGTCAATGTTTACGCGGGGCAACTTAATCAGGTATTTATGAATATTTTGAGCAATGCGATCGATGCGATCGATGAGAGTGTTGCAAATCGTGATCATTCTACGGATATTGCTCAGCACCTAGCCAGTGAAATTTCGATCATTACTGAGTTGAAGCCGCCCACACCTGAAAATTATCAGCTAATGGTGGTGATCCGCATTGCTGATAATGGACGTGGTATTCCTGAAGATATTCTCAAAAAACTTTTCGATCCATTCTTTACGACAAAGCCTGTGGGCAAAGGTACAGGATTGGGGCTATCAATTAGTTATCAAATTGTCGTAGAGAAGCATCAAGGCAGATTGGAATGCTTTTCTAAAGTCGGTGAAGGGACTGAGTTTAGGATCGAAATTCCAGTATAGATAGTATAAAGAGGTGCGGATTATACCCTCTACTATTTGGTTTTTCGATTATTCTAGGCATTGTAGCGATCGCCCCACTATGAAATCTAACTCACCCGACAATAACGCCTCACCCTTACAAAATATCTTCTCGTGGGTTAAGAACACCCCTGAGAGAGCAATTGACGAGGCTTTTGAAGCGGCTGTCAACATCAAGCGGATTGAAGAAGAAACTTTTAAAGGTAATAAAATTTCTAATGACGGTAGCTTTGGCAGCAATGTGTTTAGTGTGTTTGAGATCCAGCTTCAGAAGTATCTCCGAACAATTAGTGCGCGACTGAATTTCTACAAAGTTAGTGCCTCACTGCCCTATTTGCAGACTCAAAGCTCCAGCAATCTTGCCAATACGGCGATCGCCAAGTATGCAGCCAACGAGCAGGACAATGATCCTGTAGGCAATGGACAATTATCAGCAAATCAACTAGCTGGGAACAGTCGAAGATTTTCTATTTATCAGAAACTTGCGTTTATTGATTACACTCTCGAAAGATATACCAGCGCAAGCTCTCAGACTATCGATGTTGTTGTTAAGCCTTCAGTAAAGACGAACTTATCTAACAGTAAAGGCATACAGGAGGCAGAAACTGAGGCAGAACCCGATGAAAAATTTCAACTCTTTAAAAATACTAAGCCTAAGAGTTATAGACGACCGCCACAGCAAGTGACCTCTGTGGAGAAGAGTATTTTGCCTGGATCATTTTTTAAAGCTTTTGATCGGGTTAAACGTAATCTTAGTGGCTCATATACTGATTATGAAAAAGATATTGTTGAAGAATTGAGACAGTCACGACAGCGGATTAATCAGGCTTTACGCTACATTGTGGTTCTCATGATTTCTGTAATCGCCGTGCAGTTTTTATCAAAAGCAGTGATTTTTAGTCCGATGATCAATAGCTTTATTGATACTAATAATATGACTGTCAAGTTTAGCCCTGCGATCGAGGAAAAAGCCTTTAATACGTTGCGACTAGCTAAAGAACGAATTGAATTTGATTTCATGATCAAAGCAATTGTGCTGGAACAATCGCAAGAAAAGCAAGAATCTACCACTCCTAAAAAGACAGCTTCAGAACAATCAGAAGAACTTGAAAAATTGATACAGGAAGAATCGGTTAAAATTTTAAAAAGATTCAACACTGAAAGCCTTGATGGGGTTAAGAATTTACTAGCCGATATTACTGCTGCTTTTGTCTTTTATCTTTTTCTACTTTCAGGACGCAAGGAATTAGAAACTATCAAAGAATTTCTAGATGAAGTTCTTTACAGTCTCAATGACAATGCGAAAGCCTTCCTGATTATTATTGCAACTGATACCTTTGTAGGATTCCACTCCAGTGAAGGATGGGATGCTTTGTTGACAGTTTTATTTAGTCATTTTGGGTTACCTGAAAATAAAATCTTAGCGCAGTCTTTTATTTCAACGGTTCCTGTGTTTCTGGATGGACTTTTCAAATTCTGGATTTTTCAATACCTAACTCAAGCTTCACCAGCTACTGCCACAATTTATCGAGAAATGAACGAATAAGTTTGACAGCGCTTTGTATACAAGAAAAAACTAAAGATAAAAGGCGGCGCGAAGCGCCGCCTTTTATCTTTGAACCGAGAATTGCTGTAAGCGATCGCAAAAACAAGTTAAGATTTATGATGGCTTAGCGACCCAGCCGTTGACAGCCGTTGACTTTGTTAGTTGTGCAATAGATTTTTAAAAATTCCCTATGATTTACGAAATTTTCATGCCCGCGCTTAGCTCCACTATGACTGAAGGAAAAATCACCTCTTGGGTGAAATCGCCTGGCGACAAAGTGGAAAAAGGCGAAACTGTCGTGATTGTAG
>JANNDZ010000642.1:0-9491 GCA_031378395.1 Pseudanabaena sp. OTE_75_metabat_487_sub | reverse complement strand
TGAAAGCGAGGCGTTCGTTTTCGATATAGACAAAGATGGTGTCGCCCTCAGCATAGTAGCCGCGCAGAAACCCCTTCGCGAATTGGGTTTCCAGTTTACGCTGGATGATTCGCATTAGTGGACGTGCCCCATAAACTGGATCGTAGCCAACTTCGGCGATGAAATCTAGAGCCGCATCAGCAATTTTCAAAGTCATGCGACGATCGCCTAAACGTTGCTCTAAACGTTGAACTTGAAGCTTAACGATACGACGCAATTCATCGCGACGGAGAGCATGGAAGATCACAATTTCATCAATACGATTCAAGAACTCTGGACGGAAGCTCGATCGCATTGATTCCATGACGCGATCGCGCATCTCTTCGTATTTAGAATCATCGCCAGCAATATCGAGAATAAACTGCGAACCAACGTTACTGGTCATAATGATGATCGAATTCTTGAAATCAACCGTGCGACCTTGAGAATCAGTGACGCGACCATCATCCAGAATTTGCAGCATGATGTTAAACACATCGGGATGCGCTTTCTCGATTTCATCAAAGAGAATTACGGCATAAGGACGACGACGCACTGCTTCGGTTAATTGACCACCTTCTTCGTACCCAACATATCCAGGAGGTGCGCCGACTAGACGAGAAACGCTGTGTTTCTCCATATATTCCGACATGTCGATCCGCACCATCGAGTCTTCGG
Organism: Pseudanabaena sp. OTE_75_metabat_487_sub; assembly: GCA_031378395.1. Lineage (GTDB taxonomy): Bacteria > Cyanobacteriota > Cyanobacteriia > Pseudanabaenales > Pseudanabaenaceae > Pseudanabaena. Next base: position 8,795 of record JANNDZ010000642.1, on the reverse strand, counting down.
TGTCGAAGAGATAGGCTGCGAGCGCTTTAGCAAGTTCTGTCTTACCAACACCCGTTGGACCTAAAAAGATAAAGCTAGCAATTGGACGATTAGGATCTGCGAGTCCCGCTCTGGAGCGTTGAATGGCATCTGCGATCGCAGTGACAGCTTCTTCTTGACCAACTACGCGATCATGTAGCACATCTTCTAGTTGCAAGAGCTTCTCTTTCTCAGATTCCACCAACTTACTGATTGGAATACCAGACCATTTCGAGATAATCTCCGCAATGTCTTCTTCTGTGACTTCTTGACGCAACAGCGATCGCCCTGAAGTCTGCGCTTCCTTAAGATTTACTTCACCGACCTCTAATTGATTCTGTAAGTCAATAAGCTTGCCATATTTGAGTTCCGAAGCTTTAGCCAAATCATTTCCATTACGTTCAGCCTGCTGAATTTCTAGATTTACATGCTCGATACTTTCCTTGAGTTTACGAATGTTATCGATGACACTTTTTTCAGCTTCCCATTGCGCTTTGAGAGTGGTTTGTTCTTCTTTCAGGTCACCAAGCTCTTTGTGCAGTTTCCCCAATCGCTCTATAGATTCGCGATCGGTTTCTTTTTTTAGAGAGAGGCATTCCATCTCTAGCTGAATCACCTTACGGTTGATTTCATCAAGGGCTTCAGGTTGAGAGGTGATTTCCATTTTTAGCTTGGCGGCAGCTTCATCAACTAGATCGATCGCTTTATCGGGCAAAAAGCGATCGCTAATATAGCGATTAGAGAGCGTTGCTGCTGCTACCAACGCAGTGTCAGAAATTTTCACGCCATGGTGCAACTCATAGCGATCGCGCAACCCACGCAAAATCGAGATCGTATCTTCGACATTAGGCTGATCGATATAAACCTGTTGGAAACGACGTTCGAGAGCAGCATCTTTCTCGATATATTTGCGATATTCATCGAGAGTTGTTGCCCCGATACAACGCAGCTCACCTCGCGCTAACATTGGCTTGAGAAGATTACTCGCATCCATCGAGCCTTGAGTCGCACCCGCACCAACTACAGTATGAATTTCATCGATAAAGAGAATAAATTGACCGCTTGATTCCGTAACTTCCTTAAGAACAGCCTTCAACCTTTCTTCAAATTCTCCACGATATTTTGCCCCAGCAATCAAGGCTCCCATGTCAAGAGCGATCAGCTTCCGATTTTGGAGTGATTCAGGCACATCACCGCTAAGGATACGTTGCGCTAAACCTTCAGCGATCGCAGTTTTACCTACCCCTGGTTCACCGATTAATACAGGATTATTTTTGGTGCGGCGCGACAAAATCTGGATCGTGCGACGGATTTCATCATCGCGACCAATCACAGGATCGAGTTTGCCTTCACGCGCTAATTCGGTCAGATCGCGACCATATTTAGTCAACGCTTCATATTTATTCTCAGGAGATTGATCGGACACTTTTTGTTTGCCTCGGACTTGCTGAATTACATTACGGAGTTTTGCTTCATCGAGTCCCATTTCCTGATAGAGAGTCTTCCCGAAGCGATCATCTTTGCAGTAGGGGAGCAAGATATGCTCAATGGAGATAAAATCATCACCAAAACTTTTACGTTCCTTTTCGGCGCGATCAAATAGTACTTCTAAATTTTTGCCCAAGTATACAGAACTATTAGAACTCGATACTTTGGGCTGACGATTGATAAACTCATCGGTGCGATCGCGCAATTTTTGAATATTGATCCCCGCCTTACTAAAGATGCTAGCTGCTAGCCCTTCTTCTTCCAATATTGCTTTAAGTAAATGCTCTGGCTCGATCTGCTGTTGCTGAGCCGCTTTCACCACATCGGGTGTCCTTGCGATCGCAGCCCATGCTTTTTCGGTAAATTGATTGGGATTGGTTGGTTGCATCGCCAGTTACCTCCTGTGGTTTAAAAGTCTATAAATATCTTAAGGCGTAAGGCTTTTAAACGGGATCGGTTCTACGTCGCTAAAGGGTGTGTGTTGCCGTACATTGGGATTATATTTAGCTGTTACAGTACGTCAGCTAAGGTGACTTTTGCTCTACGTGTAGTAATTTTTGTCAGGATATGCGATCGCTTGCTTGCTGACAGGTTTATGAGTATTGCGATCGCACCTCACAAATTGCTGTAACAGGTATCTATAATGAGACTAGATTGAGCTTGTCTACCATCTTTTCTTGCTTTTATCGCTATGCCAGCCAAAGACATTTATCATGATGTAGTTAAAAATGCCCTCATCAAAGATGGCTAGATGATCACGGCTGATCCTTATCTGATTCGATATAAAGACGTTGATTTGTTTGCTGATTTGGCTGCTGAAGAGCCGATCGCTGCCGAACGTCAAGGACAAAAAATTGTGGTTGAGGTTAAAAGTTTTTTAAGCCCGTCACCAATGAGAGATTTTGAAATGGCGTTGGGGCAATATATTGTCTATCGAAATTTAATCCAGTTAACTGCCCCTGAATACAGTCTCTATCTTGCGATCAAGGAAAACAGTTATCAAAATTTTTTCCTAAGAGATTCAATTCAAGATCTGACACGGATAAATTCAATTAAGTTGTTGGTTATTAATACAATGCAGGAGGAAGTTTTACAATGGATAGACTAGACAAATATCGTATTGCTATCAAGAAAATTTTGACTGAATATCATAGCTGGGCTTCTAACTCTAATATTAGAGAAAGAGAGAATTGTCTAGTTTTTGATGATGTTCACGATCAATATTTTTGGTTCTTAATGGGTTGGCAAGGGGAGAGAAAATATAGAAATATTCAGGTACATATCCGTATTAAGAATCAAAAAATTTATATTGAAGAGGATTGGACTGAGGATGGTATTGCTAATGAGTTGTTAACGGAATGTATTCCTAAGTCTGATATTGTTTTGGCTTTTCATGATCCTGAGACTCGGAAGTTGACTGAGTTCGCTGTAGCTTAACTGTTGGATAAGATGTAAAATGATTAATACAGTTTGCTAAAACGTTATGAGGATTTACTTCTGTGATCGTCAAAGAGTTAGAACAGCAACTTCTCGCCCTTAGACCTAGTGACAAGGTGCAGGTGATCCAGTTACTTGCTCAAAGTTTGGGTAGTAATTGGCAGGGAATTGAGAAAACACCTAAAGTTTGTGGTGGTCAGGCTTGCATTGCGAATACAAGAATTCCTGTTTGGGTGCTGGTAGAGGCTCGCCGTTTGGGATATAGCGAACTTGATTTATTGACAAGTTATCCAACGATTACGGCTACGGATTTAGCGAATGCTTGGGTATATGCGGCGGCTCATAGGGATGAGATTGATTTGGTAATCGAGCAGAATGAGGCGGCTTAGGGGATGGTACGTTTTTATGCGGATGAGCAGTTTCCCTTTCAGGTTGTGGAATTGTTGAGAAATCTTGGTTATGATGTTTTGACGGTGCAAGAAGCGGGAAATGCTAATCAACGGATACCTGATGATCAGGTGTTGATGTTTGCGATAAGTCAAGAGCGCTCAATTTTGACTATCAATAGAATTGACTTCATTCGTTTGCATCGTCGTGATGATAATCATTTCGGGATTGTTGTATGTACAAATAATCGTAATTGGGAACAGTTTGCTGAAAGGATCGATTGGACGGTGAGAGCAGAGGAGTCGTTACAAGGAAAGTTGATTCGGGTGGTACGTCCGTCTGTTTAAATTAGCGATCGCTTATTCATTTCACGGGTAAAATCGCTTAATTGCTTGCTGACAGGTTCATGGGTATGGCGATCTCCTAACTGATGAGGTTAAGCTCGTAGGCGATCATAATAGCAATGATAGCTAATCTTTACCAAGCCTGAATAGCTGTCCAAGAAATGCACCTAGTCCAGCGAGGACGATTACCGCAGCGATCGCGTAGGCAATCGGTGTAAATAAGCTGGTCACTGGCATTGATTGAGGAGCAATGTTTGTGGATTGGTTGGTTGTAGATAATTGAGTTTCCATTGGTTTGTTTGGTAGTTTTGATTGACTGCAAAATTTATTCTTCATCGATAATGTTGAACAGTAGTGAAGTCAATCTACTAACTTTTTCTAAAGCAGATCCAAAAGTAGAATTGATTTTCTAATTGTAATATTTCGCAACATTCTTTGATCCACCTCTACCGTTGAATTTGATTTGTCCATTTTCGGCATAGATAGACTGAACATTTTTATTTTTTTGGATAAAGTTTGCCTTGCTTAGCTCAGATTTCTGATAGTCCCGATAAACGCCCTCAGCAAAACTAGGATCTATCAGGGCTATGGTTAAAGCAACGTCTGTAATAAATAACTGAGGGCAATTGTAGGTTCGAGATTCCCTGACAATTGGAGGGATGGGCAATTTGCCTGATTTATCGATCAGCGCTTTTCCTGACTTACCTTGTTGCACAGTGATCATGCCAAAACGAGGATCTTCTGAATAGGTAAATAGACAACTGATGTTATGCCTATAGGTTTCTTTGCTCATAATTTGTTTAGGTGTGATTCCAAGCAGCCCAGCACCGTACATCTGCGTTTCACATACCCGAATACACCAGCAACGCCAAATGCCTATAGGAGTACCTACATTTTCTCCTCCAAAAAACATATGAGATCCAAAATCATCATATAGCTCACAAATTTGAGGATGCTTGAAAATAGCCTCAATTAACCTGTAGAAAGTTGCAAAAGGCTTATATAGTTTTCGAGATTGCATCACCTCCTCGGAAAGTTCTAATCCAAAAAACTCCGATTCAAGATACATGGCGATTTGCTGGTATGTTTGCCTAAATATCTTAAGCAATTGCTTTTCAGCTTCAGTATCTTGCAGTTGTAACATCCGAGAATATTTTTCTATTGTCCAGTCAGGGAGGTAAGGCATACTTCTGATGGTCAAAAGATTCATAAAATCTGAAGAGGCTGGCTCACCTCGCATACCTTTATAGATAATCATGTACAACTAAATATGTTCTGTTAAGTCATTATAACTTCAGTAACTAGGGGATTAGATTCGATAAGTGATCGCTATGGAATGAATGGGCGATCGCTGTTTATGGGATGGATAGGCGATCGCTATACTATATAGAGATTGCGGATAAGTTATGATAAATACGAATCATTGAGGATATTCGCCATCATGAAAGAATCATTTACCGCCGTTATCAAGCAATCTAACAACTGGTGGATTGGCTGGATTGAAGAAATATCAGGCGTAAATTGTCAAGAATCCACAAAAGAAGAACTTTTAGAAAGCCTTCGTATAACCCTAAAAGAAGCACTTGAGTTTAATCGTTGCGAAGCAATAGAAGCTGCTGGAGATGTTTATGAAGAAGAATTAATAGCACTATGAAGCGTTCTGATTTGCTGCGGCATCTTCGTAATCATGGCTGTGAACTGATTAGAGAAGGTGGAAGACATTCATGGTGGGGAAATCCTAGCCAAAATCGTCGCTCATCCATACCTCGTCACACTGAAATTGATGAAAACCTAGCAAAAAAGATTTGCAAAGATTTAAGCATTCCATTACCGAAATGATTCAAAAACTTGAGATCTGGTTGGTTAGTTTTTTTGAGAGGCGATCGCTGGCTGTGGGGGATATGCGATCGCAGTTTGGTTGATTTTTGGATATGCGATCGCGTTATTTTTCTGTTTGATGGATAAGCGATCGCATAATCTTGAAATATATACTTGTGAAGTAAGCAATAAAAACAAGAATCCAATGGCATATAGTAACTTCACGCTGAGACAAGTCGAAAAAGACTTTCATTTGCAAATTGAAGAAAAAATTGATTTGTTTGCCCATGTCACAGCGATCGCCCCTAGTGACGACATTAAAAAGATCCTCGCCGAAAATATTCCCCTTGCCCTTGCTATTAACACCGAAAAAGGGCGATCAGAATTTCTGATTGCCCCCACCTTGTTAGAGCTAAGACGGCGATCGCCTATTCCCATTAGTCTATTTTCTGGCACAGAATTTAGCATTAGCCCCGAACAAGGACTTACAGGTTATTGCGATTATCTAATCAGCCTATCCAAACAACAACTCAGGATTAGCGCCCCAGTAGTTGCGATCGTTGAAGCCAAAAACGAGGATATTAAATCAGGACTTGGACAATGTATTGCGGAAATGGTCGCGGCTCAATTGTTCAATGAAATAGAAAACAATGATATTGATACTGTTTATGGCATCGTCACGACTGGCGAAATCTGGAAATTTCTGCAAATAACTGAGCAAATTGTAGAGATCGATCTTACGGACTACTACATCACGGACATTGGCAAGATTCTTGGTGTTCTCCTAAATTTTGTTTCCATAAAAACAATTTAAAAATGATCTCAAATGCTTTTAGCTTGGTAATCTTGAAATAAGGTAATCGCTGTTTGATGATTTGAATTAGGGCGATCGCTAGTTGATTAATTTCCTGAAAGGCGATCGCAGTTTATGGAATGAATAGGCGATCGCGTTGTACTTTTGGGTGGATGATTTCAAAAACAAAAGAGACCGCACATTGTGCGGTCTCTTTTGTTTTTGATTATGATTTAACGGAAGCGAGATCGCCAGATTCTTTGGTAATCACCATCGTTCAAACCACCTGAAGTATTCAAGTTATTGGCTTGAATGGATTGATTGAGAGCGGCAATGCGATCTTCTGTTGCAGGGTGAGTACTTAAGAAGGATGGAGCACCACCACCGCGTGAGCTAGTTAGTTTTTGCATAAAAGCTGGCATCGCTCTAGCTGCAAACCCCGACTTAGTAATATTTAGCAAGCCTCGACGATCAGCATCAAACTCGGCTTCCCGACTATTGGGTAATCGCAACGCCAAGTTAACCCCAATCCCCACTAAGCGATCGTCAGCAACACCAGCGATTGTGGCGATACCTTGAGCGATCGCCATTTGTTTCATTTGCTCTAATGAATGACGACCTGTGATATGCCCCATTTCGTGACCGATCACGCTGGCAAGTTGAGCCACATTATCAGCAGCAGCGATCGTGCCAGTATTGATATAGACGAATCCGCCCATAGTCGCGAAGGCATTGAGGTTTGTATCATCGACGACGCGGAAAGTATAAGGAATATTGGGGCGATCGCTAGTAGGAACTAAAATTTGTCCTAAGCGGCGAACCAATGCATTGGCAGCAGGATCTCTACTAAGTCGAACTTCTTGCTGAATTTGGCTATCAATCTGTTGACCTAGTGAGACTTCTTCATTGTCACCAATGCTAGAAAGCTGAATGATTTGGATTGCGGATGGCAGAATGCGAAACAAATCAGATAAGTCAAGTGCATCAGCAACAAAAGGATTTAGAGAAACAGCCAACAATAAAGACATCAGTAAAGCGATCGCAAATTTCCAGTAATGCTGAAGTCTTCTAGCTGATGCAATAAATTTATGACTAATTGAATTTGATAACTTAGGGATCGATATTTTCATATTTACAATTACCTCAAACTTTACTGAATCTAGTGCTTATCAGCTATGGACAATATTTAGGCTAGATCCCCACTTAAAAAACTGAAGATACAGAGATTGAGATCCCCGAATTTTGCGTGAACAACAAAATTAATCTGTTGAACAATATTGACTCGAAAATCATGGAAAAAGTTGCAAATTAAATAAAATCTAATATTTGGTGAGGTGGACACAGCCCACCCCACCAAATATTAGATTTTGATCTCTTACGTTAGACGGATATATTTTTGGTAATTTCTACTATAATTAAATATAATAAATGAATAACTTTCACTATTACGCATTATCTTTATTTCCGTGAGGCAAACCGTGTTTCTCACTGCTCCCAAAGCTGAACAACTTGACCGTCAATTTTCGCAAACCGCCATTCCCAGAGACCTATTCAAGGCGATCGCGGATCTTAAGAAAGACCTAAATGCGGTCATTCTGGCGCATTATTACCAAGATCCCGATCTTCAAGATATCGCAGACTATATCGGTGACTCCCTCGGTTTATCACAAGCAGCCGTCAATTGCCAAGCAGATGTGATCGTCTTTCTGGGCGTACATTTCATGGCTGAGACTGCCAAAATCTTGAACCCTAATAAATTGGTGTTACTCCCTGATTTGGATGCAGGTTGCTCACTAGCGGATAGTTGTCCACCCGATCGCTTTGCCAAGTTCAAGGCTGAACATCCCGATCATATGGTGATTTCCTACATAAATTGCTCCGCCGACATCAAAGCTCTCAGCGATATCATTTGTACCAGCGCCAATGCTGTCGAGATCGTCAATCAAGTCCCCAAAGATCAGCCGATTATCTTCGCACCCGATCGCAACCTTGGCCGCTACGTAATCGAACAAACAGGACGAGATATGTTGCTATGGGATGGAGCTTGCATCGTCCATGAAATCTTTTCTGAACGCAAATTAGTTCAGCTCAAGCTCATTAATCCCGAAGCAGATATCATTGCTCATCCTGAATGTGAAGCCAATGTATTGCGACATGCAGATTTCATTGGCTCGACTACGGGCTTACTAAAATATGTCCAGAAAAGCGATCGCCAAGAATTTATCGTGGTTACAGAGTCTGGCGTAATCCATCAGATGCAAAAGGCATCACCATCCAAAAAATTCATTCCTGCGCCCCCCAACAGCAATTGCGCCTGTAATGAATGCCCCTATATGCGCCTGAATACTCTTGAGAAGGTCTATCTCGCCATGAAAAACCGCTCTCCTGAAATAATTCTCGATGAGTCAATTCGTCAAGCAGCACTTAAACCAATGCAACGGATGCTAGAAATGTCATTTTAATTTACCCCACCCAAAACCACCCCCAGCAAAGGGGAGGGGACAAAATTT
>JANNDZ010000629.1:0-4274 GCA_031378395.1 Pseudanabaena sp. OTE_75_metabat_487_sub | reverse complement strand
CTGCTTGGCTCTACAGATTTAGCCAATTCCGAGAAAATTCTCGTCAAAAAGGGGCAGGAATTTTTTGTCACTGAATATAGCCCCGATCGCAATCAGCATCTTTTGCTTACCCTTGCCTCACCCTTTCCTGCTCTGGATGGCAAAACCCAATTGCAGAAGGTCTATGCCTATGATCCACATATCAAGATTGAAGGGGAAGATCTCAATCAGGTAATCAAGTTACCAGTCAAATATTATTCGCAACTTGACAACGATCAAGCGATCTTCGGAGCTGGTTGGCGACAGTGCAATACGACTAGTAACGCAATGCTAGCCGACTATGTGCTAAATGGAGCCTTGACCACAATGGCAAAAGCACAGGGGTTCCCAGAGCCAGAGTCAGTCTATATGCGACTGGTGGGCAAGTTTGGTGATACTACCGATCATGATGCTCAGACATGGGGTTTGAAAGAGCTTGGTATTAACTCTTACTTCAGCTATTCCCTCTCCGCCAAAGATGTATTACTGTCGCTCAAAGTGAATATCCCTGTAGTTGTGGGATTCGCCTACAAAGGCAGTGGTCACATTTGCCTGATTGTCGGACATGATCCTGCCAAAAAAGTTTGGCTTGTCCATGATCCCTACGGCACTCGTCATGGTGCTAGTGATAGCTATGACGTGGGCGTTGGCGGCGCTTATGATCCATATAGCTATGCAGTAATGCAGCAAATTTTTTGGGATGGTGGCGGTGAATCTGGCTGGGGCAGAATTGTCACTAGTATTAAGGGTAAGCCAACTGGGCTACCTTCGGGGTTATAAAAAAGTGGCGCAATGCGCCGCTTTTTTTATTTGATGCGAAAGACTGCTCGCACTGGTAAATGATCGGAGACTTTAGAAAAATAGGTGCGATCGCTATCAAATCCAAGATCCTTTTGCGGATCGAGAATTTGTATTGACTGAGGAATATATTCTTCTTCCGCTCCCTTGGGAGCTTTAGAAATAGCGATATGATCGATGACGCAACCAATGCCGCGATTGGAATATCTAGGACGACCATCAGGCGTTTTCGGCTGACCGCGTTTTTTTAAGCAATTCTCGTTAGCATCGGTTTCGATCGACCTCGTCAAAAAAGTCAATGGTGCATCACGCAATCCACGATTTTGGTCAGCCCATGTCGGGCTATTGAAATCACCGACGAGAATCAGATCAGGATCGGATTGAGTATTCTTTTGATAGTTATCGACTTCTTTGCGCAGAATGTCGCTTTGATTTTGACGTAAGCGATCGGCATCTTTGCCACCACCACCTTTTTGATGCACAACGACTAAGGTGAAGTCGAAATTTTTACCAGCTTTGAGATAGGTCACAAGCGGCGATCGCAAAGTCCCCGTTATATTCACCTGTCGCCATTCCGTCACCTTTTGGGCAGCGATCGCATCTTTTCGATAGAACAAGGCGATTCTCTGCTTACCACCTGTCTCTCCCAAAATAAATTCCCATTGTTTTGATTTGTTCAACTTCTCTTTTAACTTCTCAGCAGCTATGGGACTAACTTCCTGCAAACCGATCACATCAAAATTTCGTTCTATAATTTGGCTCACGGCTTCTAATTTCTCAGTATTTAGTCCGTCAAAGTTTTCAAGATTGAAAGTTCCCAGTCGTATTTGATCAGGTGCATTTGCAGTCGTGAATGGATTAGAGCAACTTGCGATCGCAATTAAAAAAATCAAAGAGACATGAAAATATTTAAAGCGTTTAAAATGCGATCGCAGCATTATTTTCTCCGAATTGAATGTAAGAAATCTTGGATCACTTCGATTAGCCAATTGACTTCTGTTGGCCGAATTTCGCCATTCCCTAAAGTGTATTGTTGTCCTTGCAGCCACAAAAGTACATTTGCCTTTCTAGAATTGTCTTCATTATGCTCGCTGGCTGCCCAAATCACATAACCTACAATTCCACTATTTCGTCTATAGATCTGTTTCCACTCTGGCTCCACCCCTTGAAATGAGCTGGTGGGAACTTTCATTTGCCAAGAAGTTTTACCAAATATTGATTTCATAAAGCAAGTTTCTTGTTCGCTAACTTCTAGAGTTACTGTTTCTAAAAGGCGTAAGGTAAAGCCGAGCAATAACCAAACGCATAATAGCAATATCAAAGCACCGACGATATAGAACCTAAAATCATTTAGGTACATAGCATAATTCCAAGCCATAGGGAAAACTGGAGATGCTAAAGTCGCAACTAATCCCACTACTAACCAAGTCCATATCAGTTTCAAAATTCTCGCAGGAATTATGATTGTGAGATTAGTTGATGATTCTAAAGCCCGAATATCAGAATTTTCTGGTGGATAATGATATTTGCGAGGAGATCTGGAAGATTGAGTCCTTAGTCTCTCATGATTTAAGCTTTCAGGGTTAAGAGTCGCAGAACTGAGCCGAGATTGTCCCATCGGTTCTAATGGTTGAGATGGAACAGGAGCAATTGCGATTGGTTCATTTAGAGCTTGCAAAGCCAGTTTGGCAGAGGCATAGCGTTTTTTGACGGTTGGCTCCACTAACTTTTGAATCCATTGTAAAAAATGCGGTGTGATACCAGTGCGATCGCTAAAAATGATTCTCGCATCATCATCCTGTGGTAACTCCGCAGGTGATATACCTGTCAGCAAATAAATCAGCGTTGCACCCAAAGCATAGAGATCAGACGCAGCCACCGCTCTGCCTCCATACTGCTCCATTGGCGCATAGCCATAAGTCCCCACAACAGTAAAAGATTTGCCTTCAGCACTTGCCCTATCTTGGACTGCACCAAAATCCACTAGATAAATGTTTGGGACTTCTCTTTCGTTTCCAGTCCAGATCAAGTTGCTCGGCTTAATATCGCGATGCAGCACTTGAGGACTGAGTTCATGTAAATAAATGAGAATCTCTAAAATTGCGATCGCAATTTTCTTAACTTGCACTTCAGTAAACTTATGTCCTTTGGCAATATGTTCGCGCAAAGAATCCCCTTGAATATACTCCTGCACCAAGCCGAACCACAAAGAGCGATCGTCAATCGAAAAATAGTCGCGATATTTAGGAATACGCGGATGATCTAGCGCCTTGAGTACAGTTGCTTCACGCTCAAATAATTTGAGGTCTTCCCATTGGACATTACCACCAAAAGCTAATAACTTGACCACAACCAATTCATTTTCTTTCTGCAAATCCTTTGCTAGCCAAGTCTCACGTCCTGCATTCTGTCCCAGTTGACGTTCTAATTGATAGCGTTGATTAACAATTGCTTGAGGTTCTAGCATAGCTATATCATTAGGATTTAAATATAAAAAGAGTGCTAAAGCACTCTTTTTATATTTAGGATTTATAGCACAAATTTTTCGATCGCTACAGCCGCTCCATCATTCTCAACAGTTGGGGCAACCCAATCTCCAAGAGGTTTCAATCCTTCAGGAGCATTTCCCATCACAACGCCGATACCTGCATATTCGAGCATCTCTAAATCGTTGAAATTGTCACCGATCGCTAAAACCTGCGATCGGTCAAATCCCAAAATATTCTCAGCTAAATGCTTTACGGCAGTTCCTTTATTTGCGATCGGATTGGTGGCTTCAAAGAATGTTGCTACAGATTTAGTAAGATAAAGTTGTTGTGGCGTATAGCGATCTTTGAGCACCCGCAACATTTCTGTCACCAATTCGGCAGTATCACTCAAAGCTAAAATCTTGGTCGGTGGATGGGCTGTACTTTCGCTAGTCAGGAATTCACGCAAGTCACCAACTACCTTGACTCCAACTTTAGAGCGTTCGGCATAGGCTTGGGTTTGCGCGGTCATCTTCCGAACATAGAGTTCGTCATTTACATAGATATGAATCGAAAGTTTGTCATTCGTCGCAAATTCTCCTAGATCGTCCAGCAAAGCAAGCGCTTGTTTAAGTTCAACTGGCCAATGTCCAACTAATTCATCGGTTTTGGGATCTTTAATGAATGCGCCTTGATAGGAAATCAATGGCATATCAGAGCCGATCAATTCGTGAAATCGGACAGCCGAGCGATACATTCTACCCGTTGCGATCGCGACTTTGACACCCTTTGCTTGAGCCGCTTTCACCGCTTGCTTAACTGCATCATTGACCTGATTGGCATCACCGCTAATCGTGCCATCGATATCTACCACGATCAGTTTAATGTCTTGCGCCATGAGTTTTATTTTTGATTTGTATAAAAAAGTAGGGTCAATTCATGAATTGACCCTACTTTTTTATACAAATCAAAAATAAAACTCATGGCGCA
>JANNDZ010000627.1:0-4622 GCA_031378395.1 Pseudanabaena sp. OTE_75_metabat_487_sub | reverse complement strand
TAATTTTTAAAATGAGAATTACTGCTGTGTTTATAGTAACTATTATTTAATTATCATAATAATGTATTATTTAACAAAGGTTTATACGTCAGAGTTTTTACTTCTGCCTTTTACCTTTTTACTTTCGCCTAAAAGCCGAGGGAGTTATGGAAGTATGGGAAGAAATTAGCCGCCAAAGAGTAAAGTACATCGTCGATAGCTATCAGTTAGATGGCAATGACGATGAAGATTTTGATGAATATTTGGAAGATTTATTACAAGCCTACGCACCACCACAAATTGAGCTAGCACTTGTCGAAGTTTTAATCGAAAGCTGGCGAGTTACACCACTGGTTCGCGGTGTCGTTTTTCTTGAGCGATCGCACGAGCTTTTAAAAGGTTGGGAAAATAAGCCAATCGCTCCACATATTTCTCCGACACATTTCCGTTTGATTACAGGCTTAGATCCTACGCCTGTATTCGGTAATAGCATCTCGCAACCAAACAAAATAAAAATCCCTTCCACGTAAGAAACCAGTTTTTTATTGACTGATGTTACGCAGAACGCAGATTATGAAGCTCTTGCTGGTTTTGAAATCCGCTATATTGCATGAATTCTTTCGGCGTAAGGTGAGTTACTAATTAGCTTTTAGCTTTGCCTGTGTAAGCTAAAATGAAATAAAAATGATGATTATGTCATGAAATTTTCTTTACCACCGATCACAAGGTTTCTACGTAAACTTTTAAACGATAAGTCTAAAGATAAATTTCAGGATGAATTTCAAGGTAAATTCACCCTGAAATATGCACTGATATTTTTATTGTTTGCAACGCTTGGGTATTTAGGAAATTATTTTCGACTACCTTTGTTTTCTGGTGTTGATTTTTTGTTTGGTAGCATTTTTGTACTGATCGCCACCTATTTTTATGGGATCACTATGGGGGTGCTGGTCTCTGCGATCGCCAGTACTTATACTTGTTTTTTGTGGGGACATCCCTATGCTGCATTCCTATTAGTTTTAGAAAGCCTCTGGCTGGGGATTGGACTGCGTTATCAGGAAAAACAAGAGCGATCGCGCAACATAGTTTTACTTGCTTTGTTCTATTGGCTATGTTTGGGCGCACCATTGTGTTTTACATTTTATTTTTTTATTCTAAAATTTGGATTTAACTCAGTTGTTCTCGTTGTTCTCAAGCAAGTAATTAATGGCGTATTTAACGCATTAATTGCCAGCCTATGTATTAATTATCTGCCACTAAAGCAATGGTTTCAGAAAAGACAAGGCGATCGTAATCAACAAACCATCCAACAATTGTTATTTCATCTGTTGTTAGCCGCTGTTTTTATCCCGATTTTCACGATCGCTATTTTGACAGGGGCGCAGTCTTTACAAAATATTAACCTTGAAATCGATAGTCAATTGCGTGCAAGTACTTCTTCCCTTAGCTCAGATCTAAAATTTTGGCATCAACGCAATTTGCAGACCTTGAAAGAACTAGCCAAAATCGTTGCTGATACGCAAGACCTAGAACGATTACAGTTTGCTACTACTACCCTAGGAAAAGCCACGCCAACGTTTCTCTCTGTCTATACTACAGATGCTGAAGGAAATATTTTGACTGCTTTTCCTAATGCTTCTGATTTAACCAGAGCAAGTCTTAGTAAAGCTATTCGCAAGGAAGATATCTTTCAGCAAGTTAAATCTTCTTTGAGCACTACTTTTGGAGATATCCACATCGATGAAATGACATCTGATTCACATATTGATGCTGCTGTCCCAATCTTCAAAAATAATCGTTTTAATGGCATCATTATTGCAGCGTTAGATATCTCTCACATTAAAAATTTTTTAATTGAGAAATCAAAAACATGGAGAACTGAGGCTTTTCTGCTCGATCGCCAGAATAAAATAATTTCTAGTACTTCTCCAGATTTCCTAACGGGACAGCTTTTTGATTTGGCTCAGGGAGGTGAAATTCAAGCTATTGGGAACGATCAGAGGCAATGGGTTCCAAACACCAAAGGGATGGCAACCATTACTCGCTGGCGCAAGTCTTATTATTTACAGCAAGCTACGATTAGCAATGAAATTCCTTGGAGTCTAGTTGTCCGTTTGTCGCCAGTTCCATACATCAATCTCCTCGAAGAACTTCACACCAAAATTCTTGCAATTATACTTGCAATTATTTTGCCAGCCACGATGGCTGCAAATTTCCTAAGCCGCAGGTTTGCAAGACCGATCGCCAAATTAATGAGACTGACCACAGATCTTCAGCAGAATCCCGTAGCAGACAAAGATTTTACTTGGAATTCCAGCAATTTGACAGAAATCGATGCACTTGGCTATAACTTCCAAGTTATGGCGATCGCGCTCCAAGAGAAGTTTCATGAAATAGAAGAAGTAAATCAAAATTTAGAGATACGCATCCAAGAACGTACAGCCGAACTCCTTAAAAGTGAAGAACGATGGCAGTTAGCGAGCCAAGCTGCCGATGATGGTATTTGGGATTGGAATGTCAAAACGGGAGTCACATTTCGCTCCGACCGTTGGCGAACAATGTTGGGCTTAAGCCCCAGTATTGACAATGAATATCCAGTCGATTGGTTAGATCTGATTCATCCAGAAGATCGCGATCGCCTTTTGCAGATACAAGAAGATTACTTTGCTCATAGAATTGATCACTATATAACTGAATACCGACTGCGCTGTCAGGATGGCAGTTATAAATGGATAGCAACTCAAGCCAAAGCTTTATGGAACGAACAAGATGAACCGATTCGTATGGTTGGCACAAACAAAGATATTACTGATCGTAAAGTTGCGATCGCGGTTTTGGAAAAGAGAGAAAGCTATCTGACTATGCTCGTCGAGATCCAGCGCCATCTACTTGCTGAAAGTGTCAGCAATCAGGAATATGACAATATTTTAGGAATACTTGGCAAAGTTTCCGATTTTTCAAGTATTAAATTATTTGTCTGTGAGCGTGACCAATTTGATGAACCCGAGCTCAGGCTATATTCTGCTTGGTTTGATGAAAATGTAAGTCGCCCTTCAGAATCAGTACAGACTAAATTCAAGCAAATGATCATTAGTTTGCAATGGTTGTCACGTCTTGCTAATGGAGAGATCATCAATGAGTCGTTATCAACAATTTCTGAAGCCGAGAGACCAATATTAACAGTTAAAAATCTTCACTCAATCTTAATGATGCCTATTGTCGTTAGTGGTAAATTTTGGGGATTTTTAAGCTTTCATGACTACCTATGCGATCGCTTACGTGATTCCGTAGAAGTGAGCCTATTAAGAATTTCGGTGTCTTCTCTAGCTATGCATCTAGAACGCCAGCAAGCAAAAGTAGAAATGCTACAGGCAATGGAATCAGCCCAAACAGCTAATCGCGCTAAGAGCGAGTTCCTTGCCACGATGAGCCATGAAATTCGCACGCCGATGAATGCTGTGATTGGCATGACCAGTCTATTGTTAGACACAGAACTAAGTTCTGAGCAACAGGAACTCACAGAAATTGTGCGATCGAGCGGAGATAATTTACTCACAATTATTAACGATATTCTTGACTTCTCAAAAATTGAATCAGGAAGATTAACCTTAGATAATCATCCCTTTATCTTACGACATTGTATCGAAGAGTCCCTAGATCTTTTAGCTTCTACTGCGATTACTAAAGGGATTGAGCTAGCCTACTGCATAGATACTGATGTACCTGAATGGATTGTTAGTGATATAACCCGCTTAAGACAAATATTAGTCAATCTATTTAGTAATGCGATTAAATTTACATCTCAAGGAGCAGTGACATTGAGAGTATCTGTAAAGGAAATTGATCAGCAACATCAAAATCATCAATTACTATTTGCAGTTGAAGATACTGGTATTGGCATTCCCAGTGATCGCTACGATCGCCTGTTTAAACCCTTTAGCCAAGTAGACTCATCCACAACTCGTGAATATGGTGGCACAGGGCTAGGACTCGCGATCGCAAATCAATTAACTATACTGATGGGTGGCGAGATGTCTGTGGAGAGCGAAGTTGGAGTTGGCTCTACTTTTGCTTTTACGATATCTACTGTTGCCGAGACAAATACAGTAATTCCTAAAGAATGGGATTTAAGTCTTGTCGGCAAGCGCATTTTAATTCTTGAAGATAATGACGTTAGTCGTGAAAGCTTGACTATATTTACTCAAATCTTACAAATGGAAGTACTAGCAACTAAATCTAGTGAGCAAGCGATCGCATGGCTACAGAGCGACAAACAATTTGATCTAGCAATTGTTGATGCTGGCATTCCAATAACTATTAATGTAGATAGTTCTAGTGATAAGTGTGACAACTGTGATGTCAGAAAGTTAATGCGAATGCAATCAAGCTCACTGCCAATGATTTTACTCTCCCATTCCTTCAGTTGTGATTTCTTCAGCCCTGACCCAATCACAACCTGTTTGATCAAACCAATTAAGCGATCGAAGTTATATAATTCTTTATTAGGGACTTGCAAGAAATAAATAAATCCAAAAGCACTTTATGGGATATTTAATATATTTGGCATAAAGTGATAAAACTTACAGACACGCTCAAGACACTATTTCAAGAAACAGCAAAACAACTTAAAGGTAGTGAGCATC
>JANNDZ010000612.1:0-3640 GCA_031378395.1 Pseudanabaena sp. OTE_75_metabat_487_sub | reverse complement strand
ATCTTTAATTCTCTTAACTCGAACTGGAGAATTGCCCTTTCTCTCAAACCAGTAACCTGAATCTGCGGCTAGAAAATTAATGAGTTTAGGATGATGTGAAATCAGTAAAGCCTGTAGTTTTTTCTCACTACAAAAATCATAAAGTTGATCAAGCCAAGGCTGCACTTCTGGCAATGCTAGAAAGTTCTCAGGCTCATCAATACATAATGTATAGTCTTCATTCTGAGTTCCGTAAATTAATGTGTATAAAGCTATAATGACTTTCTGTCCATCTGACAATTCATTAAAGTAATATTCAATTGTTTTTTTGTTGTCAATCTCATTTTCAAATATTAGTTTTAACCCATAATTAGCATCACTAACTTTTTGGAATCTGAAATTCACAAATCCATCTAAGATATCTTTTAAGACATTTGTGATCTCAAAGATTTTTCCTTGATCTTGTGAAAGATACCTATACCAAGATATATAGTTTTCCATTCTAGGAGTTATAGAAAAGCTTTCTTGCTCACTGATACTATTTATTGCAAAAGGTGTAATTTGTACAACTAATAAACGATCTATGCGATTTCTAAACCAAGTTAGTTTCTTATTGGTATTTGTTGGAGATAGGAATGAAAGGAATGACTGTGATGAATCGAAATTAGAAATTTTGGATGTTTCTAAATGATCATCATCATATATGTAAGCATTACCTAATTCAAATTTTAGCAATGGCTGACTATCAAACCATAGTCGTTCATTTGCAATGAATGGGTTTTGTTGTTCGTTATACTGTATAACTAGCTCATATTTATACTTGCCTCCATTTCCATCTATTTCTATTTCAAAATTCTGAGTATTAGATATCTGCCAGCGACAACAGTCAAATATATAAAAACATTTTTCCACCTTAATTCCTTTAGAAATTAAAGTTTTAATTGCTTCTAGAGCTTCAAAAACAGTTGATTTACCTGAACCATTTATACCGAGAAATAGATTAATAGAATCAAATGAAAGTTCAAAGTTAACCAAAGAGCGAAAATTATCTATATAGATTCTGTTTAACATATATTATGAATTGCTCTATCTTGAATATTATTGGCTATAGCATTGCCAATTTATTATAGTTGTTATCGCTAATTGGATCGAGTGGATTGGCAACATGAGTAATGGACGCAACAATCTGGCAAAAGTCAGGTGAGTACCCATTGAATTTGTTATAGGGCTAACCTGCGATCGCATAATGATCTGTTCAACCGACTGCGAGTGATGATAGCTATAAATACTGAAAAAATCAGCCTTTGTCGTTAAAACCAATCTTTATGGCGAGAATTACTGGAAAAGAATTGCAAACTTGACAAAGTCTGTTAATGTTTGTCTTGTAAAAATGCCTCGGTATTGTGGGTGAGGTTATCCGTGAGTGAATTGAAACACGAATCAGCACTACGAGAAGTTGCGGTTAGCGCCGTAAACGTTAATGATGACGATGACCTTGATGCGCTCTTAAGTGGTGGTGTACTAAAAGAAAAAGAGATCGCTGAGATTGCCAATATGTTGCTAGACAATCTAGATGACGTAGATGCTTTTGCTGTTGATGCTTTTGCTGATGATTGGCTTTTAGATAGTCAGCAGCCTAGTAAATCCAAAACCCCAGAAATTATCGAACCCAATTCTTTAGCTAATGTATTAGCTGCCGATCGCGAGCGCCTCCAAAAAGAGCTTGAAGATCTGCGATCGCAACACCAATTTGAATGTGAATATGTCGATCAACTTGAACAGGAAATTATTAGTGTTAGCACTGATCGTGATCGACAAGTCACAGAACTCACCACCCAACTCGAACAACTGCAAAGTAAAGTTTCTAAGTTGCAATCTCTCCCACCAGTCACAGATGATCGGGATTTAAGCGATCGCTTAGCAATCCATGTTTTGCAACTAGAGGAAGAATTTCAACATCGTTTAGCGATCGCCTTAGAAATTGAAACGCAGAAAGTTACCCAGAAATATTTTCAAGAGATCAATAGCAAGGATGAATTGATTTATCAACTGCAATATCAAAATACAGAGCTAGATATTTCACAGCAAACCTTGACTACAGAGCTAGAGGCAACTCAAGTTTTTCTCAAAGAGTCCAATAAAACCCTTGAACTAGCTGAGACTAAACTATCAGAAGTCTCAACTCAACGGGATCAACTAGAAGAAGAACTAATTCAACACCTTTCTAATCGAGCACAATTGCAGCAATCCTTGCGAGGGCTTGAAAATGAATATGTCACCGATCTGACAAGAGTACAAGAATTAGAACAGCAAATCGAAGAATTGCAAAATCAAGTTTTGCATCAAGCATCTAAAGCATCTGAATATGAAGCGGCGATCCAGCATTGGAAAGAGCAATCAGTACGTCATCAGCATCACGCCCTCCAACTTAGTGGTGCATTAGAGCGTCTGTTAGTTGAAAGACCAGTTAGACATTTAACCGAGCCAATTCAATATGAATCTAACTATGATAAAAGTTACAGATCAGAGCGATCGCTTGAATCCGTAACAGAATCAACACAAGTGCGATCGTTTCGACCAAATTCAAAAGTAGATTTACCCGCTTTTCTGGTAAGGCATCGTTAATCCGAAATAATAAGTTCCTAAAAAGTATTGCTATGCAACACTTTTAAGGAACTTATTGTGTTTGTTTTGATTGTAAAATTGCTGTAATACCAACTCACAAAAGTGTGCCGAAGCCTCTGTGAATTAAAAAACAAACCCTGTAAGGGTTTTAAAAGCACAAAATGGCGTAGCCATTTTGTGCTTTGGTATAATTGAACCTAGATTGGGTATTGAGAGTCTATCTAGTAAAGATTACGAAAAGATCACTAAGCGATCGCCATGAAATTTGTTATTGCCTTTTTGGTGCTGTGGCTTTTATTCGGCATACTTGAATTGTTGTATCCACTGAGAAAAGAACAAAAGCACTTTCGTCAAGGTTGGCTAACGGATGTTGCCCATTTTTCCTTTAATCACATTCTTGTGAATATTGGCATATATCTAGTTATCGCCTTACTATATATCTTTTTTAGAGGCGCGATTTCTCCAGCCTTGCAACTAGCAGTCAGAAGTCAACCTGCATTATTTCAATTTGCAGAAGCATTTTTTCTTGCTCAACTAGTATTTTATATAGTGCATCGTTTAGCGCATACCGTACCTTGGTTATGGCGATTTCACGCAATTCATCATAGTAGTGCAGAGCTAGATTGGCTAGCTTCGGCGCATGTACATCCTCTGGAAACGATCATTGTGAATATTGCCGTGGGAGTTCCACTATTTTTATTGGGATTCACAGAGGAAACCTTTGGAATTTATCTCGTGTTTGGCGCAATTTTACCGATTTTAAATCACTCCAATACCAAATTTCAGTTCCCAATCCTCGATCGCATAATTGCAACACCTAAATTTCATCACTGGCATCACAGCAATGATCTCATTGCCCGTGACAAGAATTTTTCTGGTTTTCCAATTATCGATTTATTGTTTGGCACATATTATGTCCCCAAGGATCAGATGCCGACAACCTATGGAGTTGACGAGATGATTCCTCAGACCTACTGGCAACAGTTGCTTTATCCTTTTCAATCTCAACACAAATAATTTAGAAAGAGAGGTGCGG
>JANNDZ010000547.1:0-5444 GCA_031378395.1 Pseudanabaena sp. OTE_75_metabat_487_sub | reverse complement strand
TCAACTGATCTCTCCATTCGACCAACTGCCAGTAAGGTGAGGGCAGCAGTTTTTAATATTTTGCAAACTCGGATTAAAGGCGCAAATTGGCTAGATATCTGCGCTGGTTCTGGTGCTATGGGAGCAGAAGCGTTAGTCAGGGGCGCAGCTAATATCGTAGGTATTGAGTCGTCAGCGATCGCCTGTCAACTTCTAAGCGAAAACTGGCAAAAATTTGCGAAGGCAGATCAAAAATTTGAAATCATTAAGGGCGATGCGGTCAAGACATTACGAAAATTGCAACCCAAATATTTTAATTTGGTGTATTTCGATCCACCTTACCAAAGTGAGCTATACCTACCTGTGCTGACAGCATTATCGCCGTTGCTCGCCGATGGAGCTTTGGTAATTGCTGAATGCGATCGCTTACGCCTACTTCCTGACCTGATGGGTGATCTGATCTGTTGCGATCGCCGTCAATATGGACAAACAGCCCTAGTTTTTTACGAAAAAGAATAGGGTCAACTCTAGGTATGATGACGCTCTGAATAAATCATCATAAAATAAGCTTAGAACTTAGAGCTTGCGCCGCTCACTGCGCGGGCGGCAAAAGCTCTAAGTTCTATATTTAGATATTTCCCCAAAAGAGTCACCGCCGTGCTAACCACCGAAAATCCTGAAACTCGCGATCGCCCTCAAGATCTATTGCAAAGTACTTCACAAACTTGGACATGGCGTGGACATCAAATCAAATATGCGGTCACGGGTACAGGTACGCCTCTCGTCCTAATTCATGGCTTCGGCGCATCAATCGGTCATTGGAAAAAGAATATTCCTGCATTTGCTGAGGCTGGCTATCAAGTATTTGCGATCGACTTGCTCGGCTTTGGCGGCTCGGCTAAACCTGCTTTAGGCTACTCATTAGAGCTTTGGGAAGAACTGCTCAAAGATTTTCATCAGGAATTTGTACAGCAACCCGCTATCTTCATCGGCAATTCCATCGGTGCTTTGCTAGCTTTGATGGTAGTGACTAATAGTCCTGAAATTGCGATCGGAGCAGTTTTACTCAATGCCGCAGGTGGCTTAAATCATCGTCCTGAAGAGTTGAATTTACCATTGCGATTGGTAATGGGTGCTTTTGCGAAATTGGTAAGCTCTGAAGTGACTGGCAAATTTGTCTTCAATCAAGTTCGCAAAAAACGCAATATTCGCAATTCTCTACGTCAGGTTTATCGCAATCATGAGGCGATCGATGATGAGTTGGTAGATATGCTCTATCAACCATCTTGTGATGAAGGCGCACAGAAGGTTTTTGCTTCAATTTTGACAGCTCCTGCTGGCCCCCGCACTGCCGATTTATTGGCTAAGTTAGAGAAGCCTCTATTAGTTCTTTGGGGTGATGCTGATCCTTGGACTCCAATTAATGGAGCGAAGGTTTATGAAGAAGCAAGTAAGACTAAGGATATTCAATTAATTCCCATTCCCAATACAGGACATTGCCCCCACGATGATCGCCCTGAGATTGTGAATGCTCTGGTCATTCACTGGCTGCAAAAATTAGCTCTGGTAAAGAGAGATAACTAATGCGATCGCTAATGCTCAAGTTTTTAGGTTGCTTTAAGTAGCAATCTGCTTCAGGCTGTCTGGATTGGTCTGAATAATGTTCACTCTATTTGTTTTTTCGTTGCTTCGCCTTTTCATTAGCGGGATCATGCTCTCCAAAACTGAGAATGACAATACGCCTCGGCGATGGTTTCTCATAAATCCGATATACCAAGCGATAAACTGTGTTAAAGTCAATTTCTAGAGCGCGATATCCTTGAAGTTCACCAAGAAGAACATGAGAGGAATAAGTTCCACAAAAATTTAATGGATCTAATTGCAACAATGGTTT
Source organism: Pseudanabaena sp. OTE_75_metabat_487_sub (assembly GCA_031378395.1). Lineage (GTDB taxonomy): Bacteria > Cyanobacteriota > Cyanobacteriia > Pseudanabaenales > Pseudanabaenaceae > Pseudanabaena. The sequence continues at coordinate 3,571 of JANNDZ010000547.1, read as the reverse complement.
GATGACATTCGCAAAGTCTTCTAAAAGTTCCATCGGTAAAAGTGGAAAATCTTCCTTTATGACGAGGTTATCAATCTGCAACTGATATTTGCTTTTTGCCACGTGTTTCTAGATGTTTGTTAATTGCTTCGATGTCAATTTGTTCTTCAGCTACACCAATTGTTATATAGTGATCTGGATTTTCGAGCCTATCTAACCTTTGAATTGCCTTTGCTTCAGCAGAAACGAAAATCAAAGATTCTCTCTGTAATTTCTCAGCGATCGCTTCACGAATCCAGTCAATACCTTTTGCTTTAACAATTTCAATCTGACTGACGGGAACTCTTAAGCCTATAACCTGTTCCGCTAATGGTTCATCGTTTAGGTTAGTTTTTTGACCTTGCTGTTTCGGTTTAGCTTCATTAATTGGTGTCATACAAGCATTTTTTGTATTACTAGCTGCATCCTAGCATTTTTAACAGAGCGATCGCTACCTTACAAGCCTTTAAATCTAGCGATCGCCTCTTGTTTCTGATGCAGTGCGATCGCTCATTTATAATTTCTATATGTGAGACTAGCAATAGTGATGAATGCATACTTCGTATCTGAATTTATGTGTGTTGAAAAAAACTAAAGAATTTTTGAACAGCAGGAATTAATTGATTAAGTCCTGATATAAGAGCGACTGTTGGAGGTAATTCATCTTTTATACCTTTTAGAACTCTAATTGCAGTTTTAGCTGCTTTCTTCATTGCGCCATCTTGAGGATTTTGTCCAGCTTCAGCCAATGCATTGACTTGTTCTAATGCTTCCTCTTTATCTTCAGAGGTTAACTCATTCTCAGCCTCAATACAAGATTTGAGTTGTAACAGTAAATCTGCGAGTTGATCTGAATTAGGAGTATTTGATTCTCTCAATTGGTTGATTGAATTGGTTACGTTACCACTAATCGCCCCAAAATTAATGACTGAACCACTAATATCACGAATATTAGTAGTTGAATTGTTTTGAGTTCCAATATATGTGCGTGGATGTTGTAGTTCATCAGTCCCAAGTCTATTTAACATTGATGTCAAGTGGCAATGAATAAGCTTACAAAAAGAACTGACAACAGTCTGATTAAATTTTAATATTCCTTCATTACGTCCTCCATAAGATGGAATGTTAATTGTAAATTGATAGTAGGCATTAAAATTTTCCGCACCATATTTTAGCAGTTGATAAGTAAAAGAGATTTCTTCAGATTTCCCATTATAAACTTCATCATATGTTCGACCAAGTTGTACACACTCATCAATGACACGCTCAATTTCAAATTGTCTCACCTCATTATCTTGTATGAATTTTAAGATTATAGGTTCATTGCTAATAAACGTCATGAACTTTTTTAGGAGACTCATGTTATCCAAAGAATTTACGTTAAGTAAAGAATTAGATATATCTGTAAACTCTACAAGAATCTCTCTAATCTCTATACTTTGATATTCTCTAATCTTCTGTTTAGTTGCAGAATTGCTCATAAATCCACTATGGGATGTGGGATGAGTAATGAGTTTATCAACATAAAACAGTTTGTTCAATATCTCTTCAACTTCAGATACAGTAAGATTTATAGACCTAGCAACTTCTTCTTCGCTTACACCAATAAACTTTGCTGGATTGGAGAGATCGGAAACAGCCTGTAAAACAAGATATTCTTTATGCTCTTCCTCAAACATTTTCTTGAATTCATCCTTCATAGCACTATTTTCCTCACAAAATTTCAATTAGTATAGTAATCATTCTACGGATATTTTTGCACACTAAAAAAATCATACCACTCGATCTTTCGCCTCAAATCATTGCCACGCCTGTAGGACAAACAATCGTCATGGTGCAATCTACCAACAACAATACCAGCAGCAACACCAATCTCTGAAGCAAACTTAGCGATCTTTTGGTGGATGCCATCCCGCTGATATCCATGCTTGCCTAACTGTTACCGCGTAAGGATTGTTTAATTGCAAAGCCAAAACCGTCGCCCGACCAATAGCAGTCAATCCTAAAATGCGATCGCCATTATCTGACCAAGTAAAATGTCGAGACCATTTCTGTTGACGCGGATTAAACAATTTGACATTACGGTTTGTTGCTGGATCTTCTGCATGAGTTTGTGTTCCTTTGTATGAGTTACAGAGGCGACAGGCAAGCCATAAATTTTCCTCGTCATCAGATCCACCTGCGGCTTTAGGAATAATATGTTCTATCTCCAAAATCCCCAAAACATACTTTTGCTGACTACAACAGTACCCACACCGTTCCAGTGCTGATGCTCTCACTCTTGCACGCACCGATTCAGAGATCTGACTCACTAGCTCAAAGGTTCCATTAAACCACGATTTACCGCTTCACTGAGAGCTGTTGCTTTGCGCAATAAACCCTCTTGATAGATTTGCATTAAAGTTTGTAACTCCAGTCGCTCACTTTCAACTAAAAGTCCAGATTGTTGACGATCAAGTAATTCACTCAATCGAGCATCTTGAACTGGCTGCATTTGTAGCTGTGTTAGAGCTAACACTTGATTGTCAGAAAGACAAGAAACAGGCTCTAAATCAAAAACATTTGCCCTAGTTATTGGTATGGAAAGTTGGAGTGTATCTGCCAAAATACTAGCCACATCGCGATTAGCCAATCTCGCAAAGCGTTCGGCGCGTTGATAAATTTCATCAGGTAAAGTGATCGTGACTTGGGTACTCATGGTTAACCTCATCTCTACTTGAAACTATAGCATCTACACAATCTAAAACATAAGTGCCTTATGTTTTAGTGAAGTCTCTTAATCGCTACAGCACAAGCCTTTAACTCTGGTTGCTTCGAGTCGGGATCGGCTTCAGGATGGGTGAGAGCATTCGCCTCCGCATTGTCTGCCCAGAGCGTTCCCCAATGCATGGGTACAAATAACACCCCACGGGCGATCGCCTCTGTCACTAGAGCAGGGAACTTAGAAGAACCACGACGCGATCGCACTTCTACGAGATCACCATTGTTAATACCAAGTTTGTTCGCATCCTTGGGATGAATTTCGATAAAGGGATTCGGATGCATCTGACGGATTTTGTCGATACGCCCTGTGCGGGTTTGCGTATGCCAATGCCCGTAAAGTCTTCCTGTGGTAAGTATGAATGGATATTGCTCATCGGGAACTTCAAATACACCTTTAGAATGATAAGCGCCAAATCTAGCCTTGCGATCGGGCGTATGGAATTGGAGATCGGTGTAAAGTCTCTTGTTATGAATTTGGTCTTGTTCAGGATTTTGATCGGAAGCTTGCCATTGCATTACGCCTAGTTTCGCCAGTTTCGCGTGACTAATTCCTGTCATATCACAGGGGCGATCGCGAGTTATCTGCACAAATTCAGAATGCACATCTGCTGAAGATTGGAAGTTGAACTTGTCGGCAAAACCGAGGCGGCGACCAACTTCAGCAAAAATCGACCAATCATCGCGGGCTTCTCCTAGAGGCGGCTGAAAAGCTTGGCAGAGAGTGACACAACGTTCAGAATTGGTCATTGTGCCAGTCTTCTCACTCCATTGTGTCGATATATATATATAT
>JANNDZ010000512.1:0-3622 GCA_031378395.1 Pseudanabaena sp. OTE_75_metabat_487_sub | reverse complement strand
CAATTCAATATTATGCTCGCAACACCTGTTAAAACTCTTACTTTAGACATGTTTCTGGAATTGCCAGAAACAAAGCCTGCTAGCGAATATATTAACAATAGGATTATCCAAAAAATTATGCCAAAGGGACAACATAGTAGATTGAAAGGTAAACTCTGCCAAGAAATTAATCAAGTTTCTGAATTGCCAAAACTTGCCTATGCTTTCCCAGAACTAAGATGTACTTTTGATGGTCGTTCAATTGTTCCAGACATTGCAGTGTTTGAATGGCAAAATATTCCATTTCTCGCCGATGGAGAAATTTCCGACAACTTTAATCTTGCGCCCGACTGGATTATTGAGATTCTCTCACCCGATCAAAATGCCAACAAAGTTATCGGCAAGATTTTACATAGCCTTCAGCATGGCAGCAAATTAGGTTGGTTTCTCGATCCAAGCGATCGCAGCATCCTGACATTTCAGCCCAATCAACAACCTATATTAATGGTCAATAGCGATCGCTTACCCAGTTTAGAAATAATCCCTTTAGAACTAACAGTTGAATCTCTATTTAGCTGGTTAAAAATGGAAAATTAGATATTTTAAAGATGCTAGACCAAATTACACCATTAATTATCACTTACAACGAATCACCCAATATTGGAAGAACATTAGAACGGCTAACATGGGCAAAAAGAATAGTTGTAATTGATAGTTTTAGTGATGATACAACTCTAGAAATTATTGCTAGTTATCCACAAGTAGAAGTTTTCCAGCGCCAATTCGACCATTTTGCTTGGCAATGTAATTATGGACTATCGCAAGTTAAGACTGAATGGATACTTTCATTAGATGCAGATTATATTCTTAGCAATGAGTTAATTGAAGAATTGCATTCATTACCCGATCGGCTAACTAAAGATGCGTACTTTGTTAAGTTCAAATATTGTGTATTTGGTAAACCTCTACGCGGAACTCTATTACCTGCTCGCAAAGTTTTTTACCGCAAAGACAAAGCTATTTATATTGAAGATGGACATGCTCATCGAGTCCAAGTTGCTGGGGATTATGGGTGCTTAGCAGGATACATAAGTCATGACGATCGCAAGCCATTAAGTCGTTGGTTGCAGTCTCAAGATCGCTATTTATTAATTGAAGCTCAGAAATTATTGGCTACACTAAACAGTGAATTAAGTTTTGGCGATCGCCTTCGTAAACAGAAGGTGATTGCGCCAATTGTGATTTTGCTTTACTGCCTGATTCTTAAAGGTGGAATTTTGGATGGTTGGGCGGGTTGGTATTATGCGTGGCAAAGAACATTAGCTGAAATTTTATTAGCAATTCGTCTGATTGAGCTAGAACGCCATAAATAAAAGGCGGTGCGAAGCACTGCCTTTTATTTATGGATTTTGTCGATTGTTATACTTTTGGGCGGTGGTTGTGGTGGGCATTACGCCATCGGTATCAGTATTTGGTGAGGCAACTTCAGACGGATCGAGGAGCTTAATCGTCACTTGATTATTTTTGATCCAGCCCTGATTCCTCAAAAATAGTTCTTGAGATTTCCCAGAGTTTAAGGCTTGGGGTAATTTTTCGCGCAACCCATTTACACGTTGCTCGGTCGAGTTTACCTCTGTTGTAAGCTCATCGAGACGATCTTTTTGTGAAGATTGATATGGGAGTAATTTGGTGATCGCCGCGATCGCAGCAATGGATAGAGCAACATTAACGGCAATGACTATGATTGACTCGGTTGCTTTTGCTCGATAATACTGTTCTTTGTTGCGACGGACATTCTGAGCAACTGCTTCACTGTAGTTGCCAGCGACATTAGCCGATGCAAAGCTTTCGCCAGAGGTAGAATAGCCGCTGCGTGAGTGCATACTAACGACATCATTTCTCCCGTACTGACTCTGCGATCGCGGAGTCTGTTTTTGTACTTGTGGAGAAAAACGTGGAGATAAGTCTCGTTTGGCAACCATTCGCAACCTCTAGGCTGTAAAAATAGATATGATGACTAGGAATTGGAAAGAGCAGAACCTAATAGGGCTGCTAATACAGCGGGGAAAAGCGAGACTAACAAAGCGGTAAAAACTTGACCGTCTGAAAGATTCATACAATATCTCCTTATATAGTATTTATTTAGATCTTAACAATACACTGTCAGATCAAAAATTGACTAGTAATTAGCAAAAAAAGTAGCAATTCTAATTATAAAAACAAGCTTTGATAAAAGTCAGCCGTCGGCTGACTTTTATCAAAGCTTATTTTGGTGTTGCAAGATAAATTCTTGGATGCGATCGCAGGTTTCAGGACGGATTTCATGGGACATCTCATATTCCTCATATTCCACGGTTACGCCCAAGCGTTCAAAGACCTCTCTTGTATTGCGAGCTACACCAATGGGAACCACTGTATCCTCTGTACCATGAGCGATCAAAATAGGTGGGAATGATCGATCTGAAAGTTCTTGCAATTCTTCTTCAGTAATATGCAAGTAGCCGCTCAGTGCTATTAACCCTGCTAATGGAAATACCAAACCTACGTCCAAGGTCATTGCCCCACCCTGTGAAAAACCTAACAAAAATGTTTTCTCTAAAGGGAGCCCCGTCATTGCTGGTAAATCTTCAAGAAACTGGCTGAGTAGTTCACAGCTTTTGGCTAAACCCTCAATGTCGAGACTTTGCAAGTCATACCACATCTTGCCATTGGGCATCGGATGGTTAAAGGGAGCTTCAGGACAAATCCATTGATAGTTAGCAAGTCCAACCATAGGTGCAAGCGAAATCAGATCATCACAGTTTGCGCCCCAGCCATGCAGGGCGACGATCACACCAAGTGCATTGGGATTAGGTAATTTTGAAGGCAGCGATCGGTAATTTAAAGTCATCACTGAAAATTCTCATAATAAAAATCGGTTTTGATTAAAGTCAGCCGACGGCTGACTTTAATCAAAACCGATTTTGAGACTTTTAGCGCCTGCGGCGCTGAAAGTCTCAAAATCGGTTTCATAAAGCGAAATATCTGGCAGGTTATGCAGCATATCATCCCATGTAGTTTGTGTTTGCAGCGCCACTACGACTATCCGCAGTGGTGCTGCAAAAATTGTGGGAAAATCTACTTCTTCTGGCAACTGAATTTTAAAAGCTAATTTTTCATGGGGCGGGTCGAACTGAGCGTTGACTCCTGCTTTGTTGCCTCTAGCATCAACTCGATACCAACCAATTTCTGGCAAATAGATGGCATTGAAACCATGCAAAGTGTAAGGCGCTCCTCGATCATCAATGCTCAATCTCTGGTAACAAAATCCTGCTGGAATCTGGTTTGCGCGTAGTAGGGCGGCGAGTAAATGACTCTTTGCGAAGCAGTAACCTGTTTTGTGTTGCAGAACATCTGAGGCTCGACAGGTCACAGGATTCATTTGAAAGTCAAAACTATGGCAGATATTGTCTCTTACCCATTCAAAGCAGGCTTTGGCGATCGCATCAGGAGTTTTGTGTCCTGACGCGATTTTTTGGGCGCATTTGATAATTTCGGGATGCTGCCAATCGATAACTTCAGTAGCTCGTAAATACTCTTCCATATCAAAAAGCTTTGACTCTTATAGCTATAGCTTACCTGTTGGATTTTATAGACTTTAATT
>JANNDZ010000468.1:0-2527 GCA_031378395.1 Pseudanabaena sp. OTE_75_metabat_487_sub | reverse complement strand
AAGAAATCTTCGGAATTAGTGACTAATGCTTCTAGCACAGCAGCACTGCCTAAAAAAGATGGTGCTGGAGAAAGTACTACTCTTAATAAATTTCGGGAAACAATCAAAGATGTTTTAGAAGAAATTACGGCGCTGGAGGTGAATACGATGATCGTCAGCCATATTCCAATCGCCAGATTTGATGCAAAACAATTCTATGATGATCTGCTCGAAAATGTTATGTATAAGACTGAGGAAGGCTTACAAGACATCAAAAGAGCGCTCCTTGATCGTAGTAAAGAGCTTCAAAAAAGAGGTTCGGCAGCTACTCAGACAGAGCTTGATCGATACAACCGAGATTTAGAAATTTATAAACGAGCTGAACGCATATTTAGCAATCGCCAAAATGTGACAGATCCAAGGCAAAAGGAGCAATTTGAGGTTGAACAAGCTTGTTATGAGGAGCTTGCTAAAAAAGTCCTACAACTCGATATCCCTAAAGATGTTGAGGGGAATATAATTCCTGATGCGCCGATGATTCGATATTTCCGCAAGTTATGGGAATTTGAGCAATCGATGTTGAATGGTGAACGCATCTATGCTCAGACTCAGTTTCAACTTGATGGTGATTTGAATAATCGATTTCTAGATGATTTGTTTATTCCAACTAGAAACAAAATTGACCCGAAGATGGCAAAACTTGTGTTTGATTTGCATCATCAAGCAGTTGAAAATGCTCAGAAGCAATGGACGGGCTTAATTATGACTTGTGTAAATCTAGTCAAAGACTTGATGCCATTCCGAGCTAAATAATCATTAGAGAATACGCAAAGCATATTCTCTAATTAAACATGAGGCGTACTTGATTAAAATACGGAGTTATGGTGGCTACGCCTAATTGGTTGGCTATTGTTGATGGCGAAATTAGGCTGTGGCTTAACCCAGATGTTCTTGCCCAGATGGATCTAGATACGCAGGGATTAGCGGATGAGAATGAGATTATTTATCGGGTTAATAGTCAGGAATTATTGCAAGTATTGGCTTCTAGTGTAGGCATGGCAGCCCAACGTCAGGGAGCCATCGTAATTTGGACTTATTACACAGACAAGATTGGAAATTTACCTGATGCTAAGTCATTAATATTACGAACATTGATAAATATTGATGGCGATCTTAATCAAAAAGTTTGTCAGGATATCTTGAAACATCCTCATGCCGATCGCATTTTTAAAGCCCATAGTTTTCTGGTCAGTCAAATTTCGCGGCAATTTTTAACCGCGATTGCAGATTATGTTGAAGAAAAATTACGTCCCTTTGCGATCGCCACTGTATCTTTTGCCACGACGATCACATGGTGTGAACCATTGCAAAATTTTGGTAAACGCCTTAATTTGCCAGAAAGTTTTAGTTTGTTTTTAACCAGTCAATGCTTGCCCATGGCGATCGCTGCTCCAATCGTGGTTTTAATGATTTGGTGGATTTCTTCCAAACTGAATTTGACATTGCCCAACACCCCAAAGCTAGTAAAGAATTTATTTGCGCATTTACTTCAGCTTTTAGAAAGTCCGATTTTCAGACTGGTGGCAGTTGTGGTGACCGTAATCTTGATTTTTTGCTGGATAGCGCTCAAATTTACTAATCCAATAGGTCGTGCTAACACATTGATTGGGGTGCTAGAGTCTTATCTAGAGCCATATTTACCAATAGCAATAATTAGCTTACGCAAATGGATTGTCAGCGGTCTAGGCATAATTTTTTTGCGTTATCCCTTCTTTGTAAAATTGATTTTTGGGCGTTTCATAAGATGATGGTGTTACGCAAAGTGGAAATTACCCGATAAGTGCCATGAAACAAGTTGAGATTTGGCGATCGCAAGCTGCTGCAACCCTTGCATTTCTGGTTCCCAAGATTGTCGGCAATACGATCAATGAAAAAGATGGACTAGTGGATGATCTGGTTCGCGCATTAAATAATTTGCCAGCACGTCCAGAAGCACGACAGCCCTATGCAGGCATTCTTCCTACTGCCGATTTACCCACATGGCGTAGTCGGGCTGCGTTAACTCTTCAAGCTTCAGTGCCAAAAATCCCTGATGTTGAAGGCAGTGTTTTTGATGGGGCGATCGATGATTTGATCCGCTTTTTGCGTAATTTACCTGCGCGTCCAACAGGGCGATCGCCTTATTCAGGACTTTTCCCTGCGGCAAGTTTGGCGACATGGCGTAAACAAGCCGTTCAGACTTTAGTGGCCGCGATCGGCAAGATCGTTGACCCCAAGCACAATAGTGCCGATGGCAGAATTGATGACTTGATCAGGGTGATGAGTGGCTTGACTTTAAGACCAATTTCACGAAGACCCTATGAAGGACTTTACCAAGCACCAAATTTGGCTGAGTATCGCAAATTAGCCGCGCGACGCTTAGATCAATTGATTACAGGACTTAAAGATGATTTCAACCCTAAGGATGTGCTAGTTGATAGTACGATTCGCATTCTTAATAATTTGCCACCCCGTCAACTCGATCAAGAACCCTACGAGGGTTTATATC
>JANNDZ010000460.1:0-3970 GCA_031378395.1 Pseudanabaena sp. OTE_75_metabat_487_sub | reverse complement strand
TGCGCCAACAAGATCTTCCTGTCCCTTAAACTAGCGATCGCGTAAATCCTGATTAGAAAAATCTAAAGTTTAAGTTTTGTAAATCAATGCGTAAGTTCTTTACTTGAGCCAGATAGGTAAGTAAATAGTTGGATTTTTGCTGCATAGATCAGTGATCGCTAGAGCTATGTGAGACTAAACAACTATTTTTATCTTTTACCAAGGTGAATTAATGACAAATCTAAATAAAATGTGCATGATGAGTCTGTAGATGTTTTGATGGAGCGATCGCCATTATGGGGAAGCTAGTAACCCTAAAATTTAGTGATGGTAATTTCGAGCAGGGATTTGTCGTCACTATTCAAATTGGCGAAGAAGGAGCGCTCCCGTCCTCGGAGATTGCGGCAAATTTGCCTCCATCAACTGAGTTGCCTCAGCTCTATGATGTGTGGCAGTCTTTGTACTTAAAGATAGGTTCCACAACTCGGCTCTCAGCCGACGCGAATGCTGTTACTAATGTCTCCTTTCTCGAAGATTGTTATGATGCTGCTGAGAGGCTCTCAGAACATCTCAATCAATGGCTGAGATCGCCATCTTTTCTCCCTGCGAGAGAGTTAGTTTCCGACAACATCTACAGAACCGATGAAGTGCGCGTACTGCTGCAATCGGGAAATCCTTATTTACAGAAGATGCCTTGGCATTTGTGGGATTTATTCGATCGCCGCTTTACCAAGGCAGAAATTGCGATCGCAGCTCCTAGCTACTCCAGTATCGAGCCTTCACAAAAACATTCTGAGAAGATTCGCATTCTCGTAATTCTCGGCAATAGTGAAGGTATCGATATCGAGGCAGATCGCACCATGCTAGAGCAATTGCCAAATGCAGAAGTGACCCTGTTGGTAGAACCGAGGCGGCAACAACTGAACGATCAGTTATGGCAGCAGCAATGGGACATTCTCTTTTTTGCGGGGCATAGCTCCACTCAAGAGGATATCGGTCGAATCTACATCAACGAGACGGAAAGTCTGCGGATGGAACAGTTGCGCTATGCGCTGAGGACGGCTGTTAGTAACGGTTTGCGATTGGCAATTTTTAACTCTTGCGATGGATTGGGCTTGGCGCGATCGCTATTCGATTTGCATATCCCTCAAGTGATCGTGATGCGCGAACCGATCCCCGATGAAGTAGCCCAAAAGTTTTTGCGTTATTTTCTCGAAGATTTCTCAAGCGGAACATCTTGCTATTTGTCAGTACGGAGAGCGAGAGAGCGTTTGCAAGGCATCGAAGACCGCTTCCCCTGTGCGACTTGGTTGCCAATCATCTGCCAAAACCCAGCCGAAACTCCTTTAACATGGTCAAGCCCTAAGCAGGAGAGAGTGACAATGACTACGCCAGTAATAACAAAGCCAGCAGTGCCAGTAGTAACGCCAATGATAGATATATCATCGCCAAAACCGCCTAGTCGGAGTAATAAAAGGACAAGGTTATTCCAATTGCCACAAACATACATGCTTTTGGCAGGAACGGCTCTGGGCTTAGCTTGTTTTATTGCGGTACTGCGTCCGCGTCCGATTGTAATTGCTAGTGGTGGTGCGATCGCGGCGATCGTCTTTGGTGCGTGGTCGTGGCAAATTAAGAAGGAGTTCGCTTGGCTGAATGAAAATAATTTGCTCGATCGCTATGTATTTTCCACAAAACTGGATGGATTAGAACGCAAATCTTTAGCTACTGGGATGCAGTGGCGCAGGGCGAAGGCATGGACGAGAGAGATTCATGCTTATGCTGAAAAAATAGTTGAGAAGGAGTCAGATATGACGGTGGATATCTTAGAAACTTTGATCACTGTTTTGGATTTAGCAGGACAGGTTGCTGATGCGATCGCTACTATCGGTCAGGTGAAGTCTGAGAATTATCGTGTGGTTGCCCAGCGACGGCTACAAGCTAGTTACGATCGCCTCCAAGCTACTCATGAACTTTTACAAAACCTACAAGATCAAGTTCTATTACTTTCGCTAGATCGTAGTAGTTCTAATCTCAAAATGGAGCTTCCTGCTCAGTTGAGACTAGCGATCGAAACAAATAAGATCACTTTGCAAGCTAATGAAAACTAGTAAAGAATTGGTAAATCGTTATGTCTTATAAACTTAATCGGCCTTCAAAGTGTAAATCTTCTGTATTTGTTAACTATAAGAAGAATAAACTTATTATTCAATTTCTAAACAATATTACTATTGCTATTGTTTTATCAATGATTCTCCTCTTTGTTGCTGTTGACGTATTTTGGGGTGTCAATTTGCCTGTCACTTTACCCGTATCAATTATAGACGAATTATTGATGATGCCTAGAGCCTTAAATTCTTCACAATTAAATTGTTCCAAATCACAAAGTCAAATTGAATGCTCACTATCTGGGAATTATTTATTTGGCAGGGAAGAAAAAGTAATAAGTGCTAAACAAGGTAAGTTACTTAAAGCAACAAAAAAATCAATTGATATACTTTCCAATGCAGGTCGTATAATTTCGAGGAATGACTTATTAGTATTAGTCACCGAAAAAGAAAAAATTTATTTGTATACATCTCCAAGTTTATTAGATGAAAAAATTATTAAATTAAATTATTTTCTGTCTTATAGTAGTCAATCAAACTTATATATAAACGTGAACAAATCGTATTTTATTAATTTTTGGTGTATTGGAGATTATTTCTTTGACAACATTTTAATCTGTATAGTTTTATATTTAATAATACCTATATTGATACTATATATACTATCGGGAAAAAAATATATTTTTGATAAAGATATTGGCAAATTAACTGTTGTCTTAGCATGTTGTAGAAAAAAAACATTGTTTGAAATGCAACTTGGTAAAATCAAATCTATTCGCTTAGATAAAATTATAGAAGAATCAGGAGAAGAAGACTCCGAAGATTATCGCAAAGAAGAATTCTATAAAGTTTCTATTATTGATGTTGATTATAAATCATATTTTATACCAATATTATTTATTGGAATTGAATCAAGAGAATTAGAAGCTCATAAAATTGCCGATGCTATATGTCTCTTTCTAAATCTTGGGACTTATGCGACAATTGAAGGAAACCGAAGTTTTTTCGATTTTCTTCCAAGATTATGGGGGTGATTACAGCTAACAACTAGCAGTGAAAAGACTTTATCCCTATTAAGTATTCACTCATTCAATCAAAATATATGATTTAAAGTGCAAACCCTAAATAACCATTTCGATAATTTGTTTAATTCGTAAAAGATTATTTAATAAATAGATTCAAACTAAAAATATGTCTATTAGAACAATGAATAAAGTTGAAATTTCAGCTCGCGATCGCCTATTCAATAAACTCAAATCTCTCAGATCTCTTTGGTTTGCGATCGCCTCCAAGCTACTCGCAAACTTTTACAAAATTTACAAGATCAAGTTCTATTGCTTTCGCTAGATCGTAATAGTTCTAATCTCAAAATGGAGCTTCCTGCTCAGTTGAGACTAGCGATCGATACAAATAAAATCACTTTGCAAGCAAACGAAACCCAAATATGTTGAAACCATGTATTTTTACAACCTGCATAGCTTATACCTATCCAGCAATACAAGTATTCAGAAATTCTCCCCTCGACTGAATATTTTTTGGATTCATCAATTGTGTCTTATCAAAGGTATCGAATCATTCATAAATAAAAACATTCATAGCTAAAGCAAGAAGCTGTTATAAATTGGAAGAAAAATTAAATGAAAAATCCTAATATTGTGAAATTACGACGAGGAATTTCTCTTGTTTATTATGCTTCACTCTTACTAATTTTGACAACTATTGTATGGTTGTTTTGCATTTTTATTAATATTAAAGGTGCAAATTTTCTGCTCAGTTTCGGAATATTCTCTAGTTCTATTGTAGACTTAACAGGAAAATTCTTTTGTCTTTCTATACCTCGCGAGACAAAAGGTAAGACTCTTATATACATTTCTCTGTTAATT
>JANNDZ010000802.1:0-6096 GCA_031378395.1 Pseudanabaena sp. OTE_75_metabat_487_sub | reverse complement strand
TTCAAATAAAGCAATCTGCTCTTCATCAGCTAATCCGCCCAAAATTTCACGGTGATATGCATTTGGGTAGCGAGATGCCAAGGTTGAAGCCTTAGCAGGTAAATCCTGAGAAGTCACTATCAAGGAACTTTCACAAGATTCTATTGCTAAAAACTTAGCAAAAAACTTTCCCCACCACTCATCCTCAAAATCACCCCAGCCATATTCCTCATTCTTGATCAAAATTGCTTCTAGAGAATCAATCAGCACCAGCACCCGGTTTTCTTGTAAGTGCGAGATCAATCTATCCAAAATTGCCTGTGGCTGTTTGTTTTCAATCAATAGGCTACACCCTAATTCTTCTGACCAACGCTCTGCACTACTAACAAAGTCTCTCGGTTTTTCGTCATTATCAAAATTAACTCTCAGTACTTTGGCAAATCGACTTTGTACGTCATTGGCAATGCATTCAGACAAAGCGGTTTTACCAATTCCCGTAATCCCCAATAGCAATAACAATCGATACGATCCACGCAGCTTTTTGGTCAAGTCACTGATAAGTTGCTTTCGCCCCACCCAGCTATTGTTGTCATAGGCTAACCAATCGGTGATCTTATCTGGCACAATTTCAAGAATCTTGTCCCAATCTTCGCACCAGTTAGGGATTTTCAGCACAATACAACAGTCTTCAGCAGTTCCTTGTTCCACCCCTTCACCATCATGAAATTTGGTAAAAGTTTGACGACGAAGATGTTGATCCTTATGCGCTTCACAAAATTTGAGGATTGAGTCATACCCCTTCAAAGCTTCATTGACTAACTGATGCCCCAACTTCGTTAGTCTAAATAACTTTTGCCTATTTCTAGTCATTTTGTCATCACCACCCTTAACTATAGAAATGATAGCTGATTAGAAGAGCGATCACATAGTCCGTACAAACAACGCACAAACAACGAACAATTGGTTACTGACTTAAATAGTGCTTTGGTGTAACTTTGGGTTTTAGACAAATTTGAATCAACAAGCATGAAAAAAGCAAGTCTTATTACCTCAGCAGTTGTTTTTCTGATTTTAGGAGGTGGAGCCTCTTTAGTCTCAAATAGAATTTCTTGCTTTGGAGACTGCTACTTGATTGTTAGTGGAGATTTAATGTTTGGAGGGCAAGGCATGAGATTGGATCGAAGTATAGGCGGTCTGCTCCAAAATCCTCCTTATCTTTTATGGGGAGTTGGCGGCGCATTTCTTATGGCAGGTTTAGTAAAAGAAGAAGAAAAGAAAGATTGAAACTAAATCTCTACATTAATTTTTGGAGCTAATTATGGTAACTCTTGTAGTTAAAGTTGTGAAAAATGCCACTGGTAAACCTATCAAAGGGGTGTATGTTTCTGTTGGCTCTGATGATTTTTTTAGTTCATGGACTAAGTCTAAAATACTTACTAATGCTGAAGGTGTTGCTCAGTTTTCGATTAACGGCGAAGCTGGTTTTAAAGGAAGTATTTTCACCGATGGCAAAAAAGTTTATGAAGGAAAGATCATGGCTTTCAATACCGTTTACATCTAGTGAATTCTATAGTTCCTCCTGTCAAGTTTTTAGTAATCAGTCAGTGATCGCACATTAAGCGGACAATCAACGCACAATTTGCTAGTGACTTGATTAGGTTGTAAGTCTTAATATTCTTTTATAGCTGCTTGCATTGATAGTAAAAGGAGGTTTTGATGGCAACTTGTAAAGATTGTAAAGGCAATGGTAGATGTACCCGATGCAATGGGAAAGGTCGAATCTATGGAACCAATACCAAATGTACCAAGTGTGGAGCCACTGGAAACTGCACGGTTTGCAGTGGGACGGGTCAAGTCAAATAGTTACCTTTGGAGTAATTTTCAATAAAAACGGAGAATATCACTATGTCAATGGATAAGAAGGTCGGCAAAAACAAAGAACAACAGCATTCGGAAGGTCAAGGAGAAAACCGCAAGTCTGGACAATCAAGTGGCGGCTCTGGTAACGCCAGCCGAATTGATCTTATAAATGCTGAACTTGCAAAGCCTAATCTAACTGAGCCAGCACGAAAGGCATTATTAGCTAAGAAGAAGGTGTTGGGAGGGTAGTTAGAATAACTCTATTTGTTAGCAACTTTTATAAGTAGAAAGAGTTGGAGATTTTAACCTCCTTATTTCAAATATTCGGTAGTGATCAAGAGGATAGGATGGGTGACGATTTGCAGCACCCATTCTATCCCTAAAATCCTGCTGACTCTTGCCTTAGCCATTGTTCTTATACTTAATTGGAGAAATTACGTGGGATTATTTGATAGACTGACAAATAGTGATGCTTCTAACTTGACTTCAAAGAGTGCGCTTGCACTAGCTGCGCTCACTATGATTGGAGCAGATGGATCTATTGAAGATGAAGAAATAGAAGGATTGCAGCGTATTATCAGAGGTGATGATGCCGCTTTTCGTTTAGCTTTTAGGGTTTACAAAGACAAAAGTATAAATGAGTGCGTATCTATAGTTTGCGACACTCTTGATGACAAGCAGAAAGTAGCTGCGATCGCCAATCTTCTAGATCTTGCAATGGCAGACGGAATGTTAGCAGGAGCAGAGAAACGATTGTTAGAAACCTACGTCAATAACTTTGATATTGATGAGCAAATTGTAAGGGCAATCATCGAGGTTATTGCTATCAAGAATGACTTCTCGATCTTTGAATAACCTACTGCAATTTTCGATTGAACAAACCACAATAAATTTTGAGAGTCATCAATGGATAGAACTACATTTAGATGGAAGTATTTGATTGGTTGGTATATAACTGGATCAGTAACTGCATTGGTTTTAGAGCTTTCGGGTAAACTACCAAATTCTGGGACTAATGATTTTTTGAGCAAGTTTGTTGCGATCGCAATTATTGCGCCTTTGATTTCATTCGCTCTTGGTGGCTTCTCTTTACTATCGATATCAATGCACGAAAAATGTGCCATTCACAAAGTGCAGTATCCGTTATTACTTTGGTATGTTCTGCCTGTAATTTGTGCCGTCATATTCGCATTCACGGTTACAGTACTTCTTCTTTGGAATTTGACGATAGGACGTTTTTTTAACGGTAATTAGCTTGGGACATCAATTATGTTTGAGTAACTGGAGAGAAAGATGTCTGGACTGATTATCATCATCATCGTGGTTTTTGCGATCGCTTTTTTTGTTAACAGCAAATCTAGGTATGAACAACCTGATAATATCAGCGCTCAAAATTTGGGAATCGATGAGGGAGACTATAAAGCATGGTGTAGAAGAGGGATTGAGTTTGAAGAATTGGGACGCTATAGAGAGGCTATCTTAGCTTATGATAAAGCATTAGAAATCCAGCCTGATAATCATCAAATTTGGTGTGCTAAAGGCAGATCTCTTGCTAATTTAGAAAAATTGAGGAGGCAGTCTATACCTTTGAAAGAGTTCTAGAACTCAAGCCTGATTTCTATGATGTGTGGAATCTTAAAGGGACTTTATTAGGTAAATTAGGAAGGCTTCATGAAGCTATTCAATGTTTTGATAAAGTCTTGGAAGCTAACCCATATGACCGAGAAGCATCGGAAAATAAAGCTTATGCTTTGAAAAGCTTGAGTAGAAAATAATGCTCTTGTAAATAACAATAAATAATTGAGAAGCGATCACAGCATTACACATCATCAGGATTAATGCCCAGCGATCTGAGCTTTTCAGCAAGACGTTGGGCTTTTTGTTCTGCTTCTTGTTTAGCACGACGCTCTTGATCTGCGATGAAACGTTCTTGATCTGCGATCACAGTTTGTTGATCTGCGATTGCATACTCAAATTGCGTCAGGATCAATCCCTATTGACATTAAATAAGTCGCTAATTTTTCCTTTCGCTGACGCTCTTGATCTGCGATCGCCTCAGCTTGCACAGCCCTTTCGTCACCAGTCAACAGCAAATTTCCAGACTCATCCCACCAACGTAACCAAGTGATTACTCCTTCTTGCTGTAGTCCAATTTCCACACCCATTGGTGCAATAGGATACTTTCCGCGATCATTAGGCTGCATCTTGACATAACGACCATTAACTAATTGATACACCTCAACATTATCTTTCCATGCGTCAAAAATGACATAAAATGGAATCCGAATCGCTTGCTCGTAAACCCAGAATTTCCCAGCTTTTTCAGTCTCACTAGGTGGCGTTGTATCTCGTTCTTCTGATCCATTACCAGAGACAAATTCAATTGCAATTAGGGGCGCGACAAATTCCTTCCAAAGTACATAAGAACGGCGGTATTCGCCATCTAGAAGCGGCGATACGTTCGGCACATAAAACCAATCTGGTGCTTCGGCTCCTTTTTCGGGTGGCTCCATCATCCGCCAGTAAATGCCGCTATCCTGACCAATGCAGTAACGCCCATCGGGATGTAATTTTTCTAAGACTGGTGCGATCGAGCTAGTTAAAACAATGCTTTGTGGATGTTCCTGAAAATTTTTCACAAAGGTTCCGTCTGAGTCTGGGAGTTGCTTATGATCAGGGAGGCTGATTTTAGCCTCTTGAACGGGTTGTGGTTGGGTAGCAGTCGGTTTGAGTAGAGTTTGAGTGCTTTCCATAGTAACCCTGAGAGATACGTTGGCTTAATCTTAGCATGGGTTATAATTGGATGAGCACGGCTAAGCCGCGCCCATCCAATCATTCACTGAAATTGATTAAAAACTAGAAGCCTCGGACATCTTGCGGTAAAAATGTGCGATCGCTTGGCAACATTGCTACAGGCTCCGTAAGCGTAAATTCACCTTTCACAATCCATTCCTTCAGGGTTTTAGCCGCTTCTTCAGATAAATGTAAACTGGCTAAAGGCGCTGTACGAACTGTTGAACCTGCGATCGTAATTTTGCCAGACTTGAGCTGTGCATAGGAAACAGACCCAAAAATTGGGCGCACTCGTCTCGGAATCGAGAAATCAATTACAGGTGCGACTAACTCTTCATCCAAAACAGCCGCTCTCGCTACCACTTCTTCATTAATTACAGGAAGAGGTACAGCCACCCCCATCATCAATGACGCACCATAATTACGAAAATAACAACCACGCACCCAATCAGAAGTCATTTGCTTAGCATCCCCAATCAGCGCCAGAGTTGCCGCAGGACCAATGGGAGTACGATTTTCTAACCGCTTTTGTAATGGAAAATGTTGCGTACCCTCCCAAGCAACATAACCAATGCCACCACCCATAAAGATGCGTGTGCCAATGCCAATTAATTGCAGATCAGGATCGTTCCACAATGGCGAAATTGCTCCAGGATTAGAATAAACAGCATTTCCTAATCGGGGCTGAAGTGGACCCAAATAGGTGTAGAGAGTTTCCTCGCCACCATTAACACCGACAATAAAATTCTGGTAGAGATTACGGGGATTAAATAGATAGAATTGATTAATGGAATCTTTAGTGATAGTTGTTTCAAAATTAGCGCGAGGATAGCAATCATTAGGATGTCCGATCGCCTTAAAGCTTACAGTTTTTCCTGCGATCAAATCAGCGATTACATGACCACCACCACGATATTGCGGCGCTTCATCGGTAGGATCAGCTTCTTGAGTTGCTCCTAAATAAATATCTACTGCCCCAAATCCTGCATAGGCGGGCACTCCATCAATCCAGCAAGTTCTGATCTTAATCGGTGGATCAGTGTGTCCTAAATTGAGCACAGCCCCCGATGACTCCATTGGCTCGAATGTACCTGTGACGATCACATCTACTTGTTTGGTAGCTTGAGTCACCCCGATATCCGAGACAAGAGCTTTGAGTTCGGTAGCAGTGAGGACTTTTGCCTTACCAGCTTTGATTTTGGCATTAATATCGGCGATCGTTTGAGGCATAGGACTTTGCTAAATTGCAGTTGAGTAGCTACGCACAATTAATCCCAAAATCTGTCTCGCTGCTACGCGGCGGTAAAGATCTTGGCTTTGTTTTTTTAATTATGCCAAGGTGCTTATCTAGAATATAGCGCTTTGCGTTCAAACCCAAACCGAGAAATTTTTGAAAAGTTTTGCGAAGTAAAACTTTTCAAAAATTTCTCGGTTCGCTTGAGCGGTCATTATAGAAAGCAAAGG
>JANNDZ010000445.1:0-3397 GCA_031378395.1 Pseudanabaena sp. OTE_75_metabat_487_sub | reverse complement strand
CTGATTATGAAGGTGCGATCGCTGCGGGTGTAAAATTTGTAGGCAGAGTGATGCAATATCCTGAAACTTATCCTTTCCCAGCAGGGACAATAGTTCTGCCAGACTTAGTTGAACTTGTCATATAGGAGACAAGACGTACATCGCTAAGCGCCGTACACCTTGCATCTTGAAATTTCCAGTTTTGCTTTATTTTTTAATCTTAAAAATCTATGCGTCGTCGTCAGTTTAATCAGTTATCTCTATCTTTAGCAGGTTTGGGTTTGGCAGCCTGTAGTGATTCCTCCGTCTTAAATTATCGGGCTCCCGAAAAAAGTTCCAAGTTTCGGGTTTGGTGGATTCAAAGCTTCTATCCTGCGGAAACAGAGGCGCTTTCGCAAATTGTTGCCGAGTGGGAAAAAAAGAATAATACGAAGGTGGAAATCACTTTCTATAATGATGGATCGATGAATCGTGATGCGGAAAATGCTCTTAATAACGGCAATCCTCCCGATATCTTATTTAGTAATACCGCCGAGTTTGCCCTCTATCCGAAATTAGCTTGGCAAAATAAATTAGTAGATGTTTCTGATGTTGTAGAACCTGTTAAAAATTTATTTAGCCCGATCGCTCTTAAAGCTGTCGCCTATAAAAATAGTCAAAACCCCAATCCTGCTTACTATGCAGTCCCGATCGCCCAATTAGCTGCTGGTTTACATTATTGGCGGGATATGCTTGTAGATGTGGGGATGAGTGACACCAATATTCCTAAGGATTGGAATGGATTTTGGGCATTTTGGGAAACGGCTCAAGACCGCGCTAAAGATAAAGGCAAAAAAGACCTCTATGGGATCGGATTGCCAATGTCTACCGAAGCTACAGATGTAATCTTCATGTTTGAGCAATTCCTCACAGCTTATGGAGTACAGCTACTAGATGAGAATGGGCAACTAAAAGTTGAGAATCCCCAAAATCGCCAAGGTATTATCGCCGCATTGACAAAATATGCTGGCTTCTATCAGAGTAAACATGTACCTCCTACTGCTTTGCAATGGACAGATGCGGACAACAATCAGGTATTTCTTAGCCGCAATTCATTCATGACGGCAAATCCAGGATTGTCCATTCCAGCATCTCAGCAGTTTGATCAAGAGGTCTATAACAAAAAATTAGTGACCACAGAATGGCCACTTTCTCCAGATGGCAAGACTCTTAGCCATTTAGTAGCGGTAAAACAGGCGATTATATTTGCTGCCCCAAACGTTAAAGAGACTAAAGATGATCTTGCTAAGGAACAGGCAAGGCAAGCTCTTGCTAAAAGTCTTTTGTCCCATATTATCCAACCTGATAATTTACTCACCTATTTGAAAGGAGCAGGAGGAAGGTATTTCCCGACTATGCCAAAGTTATTAGAAGATCCCTATTATAAGGATTCCAAAGACCCACATATTTTGGCAGCAACTAAGCAATTTCAGAATACTAGTTCTTTTTATACAGCCCAGAATCCTGCTTATTCAGAAGTGGGTGCTAAAAGAGTATGGGGACAAGCGATCAAGTCAGTGGCTTCAGGCAAAAGTTCACCTGAACAAGCTGCCGATACTGCGATCGCCCAAATCAAGGCTATTTTCACTGAGTGGAAATAGTAGTAGTATCGATGAGTAAAAACATACTCATTGTGAAATCTCCGCATCGTTGTTAGTTAAGTGAGTATAGAAGATGATCAACCTATTTAAGAAACGCCTGCTGCTACAACTTGTGGCATATTTTTCGGTTCTATCGATTGTCACAGTTTTAGTAGTTGCTGTAAGTGCCAATACTCGCAGTCGTGACGCTCTTAGAAAATCAGTGATTGACCGATTAGCAGTTGCCACATCGCTCAAAGAATCGCAGGTTAATCAATGGGTTGATAATCAACGCCGCGATGTAATTTTGATGACGCAGTTGCCAGATTTGATCTTCAATTCTGAAATAACTTTTACGAAAGAGCGAGAATCTCCAGAATTTAAAGTTGCCGTTGACTCTCTGCAAAAGTTTATGGCGAATATATCCACAGTCAAACCAAATATTCGACAGATTTCAATCCTTACAAATAACGGAATTACGGTTGTTTCCACAGACAAGCAAAAAGAAGGCAAGTACCAACCGCTCGGAAATACTACTACTTACTTTACGCGCGACCAATCTCGGATCATTGTCCCTAATTTCTATATCTCGCCAATTACTGGTAAGGCAGCAATGACTTTTGCGGCTCCTCTAACTAATAAAGCTGGCGATCGCATTGGCGTGATAGCAGTTGATCTAGATCTCCAAGGTGTGGATGACATCATTCGTGAACGAACAGGACTAGGTAATAGCGGCGAAACCTATTTGGTGGGCAGGCTAGCTACTAAGAATGTCCTGATTTCAGGAGCGGAAGGCGATAAACAGGATCTCGCCAAAGATATTAAAAGTGATGGTATTTCTGCGGCTGCTTTAGGAAAAGATGGGGAGGGTTTATATAAAAACTATAAGACTATACCTGTGTTAGGAAGTTACATTTGGATTGATAACCTCAACCTAGCATTACTTGCAGAAATATCGCAGGCAGAAGCTTTTGAGCCTGCCGATCGCCTCGCTCGTGATATTTTGCTGATTGGATTAAGTTCCGCAGGTATTTTATTAACGGCAGTGTACTTAATTGCTCGACGAATTTCTCAGCCAATTTTGGCAATCGCCGATGCAGCTAACCAAGTTTCTGGTGGTAATCTTGATTCGCAAGCACCCGTATTAACTGATGATGAAATTGGAATTTTGGCGATCGCGTTTAATCAAATGACATCACAGCTTAAAGCTTCAGGAGAGCAGTTAGCTGATTACAGCCGGACTCTGGAGCAGAAAGTCGAACAGCGTACCAGTGAGATCAAGGCGATTATTGACAACATGGTCGATGGCTTGGTTGTCGTTAATAGCGCAGATCAGATTACTCAATTTAATCCAGCACTAGCAGGCATGATTGGGATTAGCAGTAAAGTGATCGCTAATGTAGGAAATTATCGAGAAATATTTAAATCTGAGGAAATCGCTAATCTTGTTGCAAGTACTAGAGAGAATCCCAAACAAGTCTTTAGTAAAGAGTTTTCTCTGCCCGATCGCCGAACTGGGAAAGCAGTTGCAACTTCTATCTTTAGAGAAACTGAAGGATTGAATACATCTGACTTAGAAAGAGAAGTCAAAGCTTTGAACGCCTTTGAAGGATTTGGTAGCGTATCAGTTTTAAACAAAAACAAGAATGCAATACTTTTGGAGCAAGCTTTACCTGGAAACCCTTTAAAGAACTATCACCTCAAAGATGGTAAAAAATGTATAGAGGTTGCTTGCAACATTGCAAAAAGATTGCATGAAGCTCCTCTTCCAACAAATTTTGCTTTTCCTCGCATTGAAG
>JANNDZ010000388.1:0-2490 GCA_031378395.1 Pseudanabaena sp. OTE_75_metabat_487_sub | reverse complement strand
CTTCAATTACTGGTTTAATTTTATTTTTAACTCGCTCAGAGCAGCTTTTGGAAGTAGCTTGTACTAGTTTTGCGGTGGGTCCCAAGGTGACATCTCGATAAAGACGATCATATTCCCTTTGAAAATGTGCTGCTACAGTCTCATTTTGAATAGCAACTAAAACTTCGTCGTTTGTATGATTTGCAGCCTTTGTCCAGTTGTGTGAACCAGTAAGAATTAAACTGCGATCGAGAATTGCAAATTTATGATGCAACGTATCTCCAGACACAAGATTGGGAATGCCAACAGTTTTAATGGGTTGTTTCCATGCACTGCTTTTGCCACTTTTGCAGTCTTGGCTGGACTGAAGTCCCCACATATCGAGAGTTGATGAATAATCTCGATAGGCAAATTGAGGCTCTACTAGTGCCCGAATCTGCACATTTCCCTGTTGACGCTCTTCAAGAATTGTCGAAATAAATTCATCGGAATAGACAAATAGTGCCATATCAACATTTGTCTTAGTACCAGCGATCGCTGTGGCAATTAGTCCACTACTGGTCTGCTCCCTTGCTGTATCTTCAGGATCTGGAGAAAACTTAAGTCGGATTTGCGCTCCGCCAACGATGAGATAATCTATTTTTCGAGAAGGCTTTTTCGTGCCGAACAAACTGTCAGGTTTTCCATTTGGTCCATCTCCCCACATCAGGTTGAATTCTTGCTTAAATCTTGCGGCAAGTTCTTTACTGTCTATACGAACAAGATTATTAGCATTACCTCTAGTCTCAGGCTTTGTAAAGTCACCATGAATATCACTCATGGTCAAATTTGCTGAGCCAAACAAAACTATCTGATCATCAATCACCATAAATTTATGGTGCATTAATCCACTGCCTTTTGAGCCATCAGCAGTATCATCAATCCAAGGCACATTGGTAATCTTGATTAGCCGTAAACCATCACTACGATCCAATTCATCTTCACTTAAGCGACCGTCTTTATCAACATCCGCAAACTTTTGAAATTCTTTGTAGCGATCTCGATCGCGAGGATTAAGCTTCTCAACTTGCTCAGGTGTATATTCGCTCCAAGCTCGACTGTAGTTATTTTCAAGAATCAGTCGGACGTTTACCCCCCGCAATTTTGCTTCAACAATTGCTTTAGCAATATTCGGTAAACGTATTTCTTGAACTGCAATATCAAGACTAACTTTAGATTGACTAACATTGTCAATCATCACCCTTTCTAGATTGTCACCAAGACGTTCAATTTTTCGATATGGGTCGGTATACCGAGCGGCTTGATTTTGATTGAAAAATACTTGAATATTTGAATGCTGCGGCAAAGTCGGAACAATCCCAGACTCAGATTTGCAAGCATTTACCGCGATCGCAATCAGCGTGGTTATTCCAAAAAGTAGTAACCAATAGCCTATCCGACGAGATAGAGATTGAAATTTATAATTTATCTGCGAATAGGTCACATAACCCATACAAGCGAGACTTCAAATTTTGCAATTCTAGTCTACAGCCCTTAGCACTAAAATTAAGGCTAATAATTGACGCTTTAGCCAATTATTAGCTAACTTGCCTCACCTTGCCTTGATCGATTGCTTGCATGAGATATTCTAGGGCTTCATAGTCAGGATCAGTAATATAGCCTTGCTCAGAAAGCTCATGATTAATCATGTTTTCGAGTTCAGGAGTAAGACGTTTGACGAGAAGAGCACGGTTGACGAGATTTCTGATGACACTCTTGTTACTCATGATTTTTGTACTAGGCGTATAAGGATTAAATTAGAAAAGTAATAGTCTTTCGGGTGATGATGACCAGCTCTTGAATTGATGTATCGTCACTTTTTAAGGACTATCTCTATACCAATTAGTTTCCTCTGAAATCACAGATATAGATGTGACTCGTATCTATGGATAGATGTGACCTATATCTGTAGATAGATGTGACTCTCATGTGTATATGTCGGTGATCAAAGTCACAAAACCAAAAAAGACAAAGTGCCCGCTTAGCGGGCACTTTGTCTTTTTTGGTTTGTGAACTACTTAACGGCTTGCTCGAAACGCAGTATTTCTAGCGATCGCTGTCCATAGATCGACTCAATATTTTCTTCGCAACAGGCGATCGCAAACTCATCTAGTTCATCTGGCTCAATGCCAAACATGTCATAAAAAGTCTCAGGTTCCACTCGGCAAAAGCGAGGTCTTTGCTCATAGATTGTACAGTTACGATTGATGCGATCGAAGTTAATGCACCAGCCATCACTACCCACCATACTTAAATATTTTTGGAGTTCGTCGTCGGTGAGGTAATCTGCAAGGTCAGGGCGATCTTTCGGATCGAGATTACAGCAAGCGCCACAGTTGCTAATGCATTGCCAAGTTGCCATTGTATATTTTCTGCTCTATTCGTTTATTCAATATACAGCGCAAGGCGCTGGTCTAAAACCCAATAAACCTTTTGAACGGCTTGCAAAGCAGGTCGTTCAAAAGGTTTATT
>JANNDZ010000386.1:0-4800 GCA_031378395.1 Pseudanabaena sp. OTE_75_metabat_487_sub | reverse complement strand
TCGTTTTTTCCATCTTATCGCAAAGGTTAGAAAACCAGAGCTAAAAACTGTACCGCCCGCTAAGCGGGCGGTACAGTTTTTGGTTTTTTATACTTAATTGTGCCTAGCTACTTATTAACTTTTGGTTAACCCTAGGTTATCTATTTTCTCTTGCAAACATATATCACCATCCGATAATGTACATTTGTTACCATTTCTATTTTTGGGGGCTGTGTGATTAAATCTGTGTTGCTGGCTCAACTATCAGCAGAGCAATCCCTGATGTGGCACAACGTTCTGTCATCGCATCATTTAGAAGTATGGGCTGCTTCTGAGACTGATGATTTACTTAAGCTCCTCGATCATAAGCGGCTGTCAAAACAAAGCTTACCGCAATTGATTATTTCTGACATAGGCATCCGATATGGTGGGGGCACTTCGTTACTTGCCACTGAGCTTTGCAAATGGTGCGCCGATCATGCGCCTGAGTTAAAAGTTTTATTGGTTAACCCTCGCCAAATTCAAATTAAGGAAGTAGAGAAACGTTGGGCAATCCGTCGCGGTGCGATCGATTTATTACCAAAGATATCTCTGGAAAATTTAAATTCCGCCTTTAAAGTTGCAGCTCAAGCTTTAGATTTAGAGATTAAAACAGAAGCATTAAACACCGCGATTAGCAATCTCAAGTTGCAGCAGTATCAACCAGACAAAGGCGCAGCTAAGGGCAAGAACATCAGGCAAACAGCTACTCAAGAGTTAGCTCGCAAGATGGCAATGATTCCTTTAATGGTGATGGCGAGTGAGCCTGTAATTGATGCTGGCAGTGATTTATCACCAAAAAGTCCAAAGCGTCAATTAGCTCTCGACTCTACGATCGCTGAATTGAATTTGTTTAACACCAAAGTTGATTTATTCCAAACAGGGGAATTCACTCGTCAGCTTTTTAAAGATGATCCCTTGCTGCCTGCACTCATGGTCTATGAGCAAGATAAATATGTGGGTATGTTGTCTCGGCGAAGGTTTTTAGAATGCCTGAGTCGCCCCTATGCTCTTGAGTTGTTCACTAAAAGACCGTTAAGAGTTCTATATGAGCAAATTCCTGTAGAAACTTTAGAATTACATGGCAATACCTCGATTGTGATGGCATCTCAGTTGGCTTTGGGGCGAGCTAACGATGAAATTTATGAGCCAGTAATTGTTCGTTTGGAAGCGGATACTTACTCGGTGCTTGATGTGCATGATCTACTATTAGAGCAGTCTCACATTCATGAACTAGCCACCAAGCTACTGCGTGAGCAGACGCAAACGACTATGTTCCAAACTGAGAAAATGGCAAGTCTGGGGCAAATCGTGGCTGAGGTATCTCACGATATTCGGAATCCTGTATCAGCGATTTATGGCAATACAGAATGTCTCTTAACTTACATCGAAGGGGTGATGAAGATTTTGAGAGCATACGAGAAAGAATATGGAACCTCATCAACAATAATTAGTGAAACCCTTGAAGAAGTTGATTGGGATTTCGTACGTTCTGACTTGCCACAAGTTGTACGGAGCATTCAATCGGGTGCAAGGTATCTGCGCCGACTAGTTGACACTTTGCAATCTCTATCACATATGGAAGATCATGCAAATCCAGAGGCGATTAGTTTGATTGACTGCGTAGAGAGTAGTCTAACGATTCTCAGTGGCAGAATTAGAAATGTCCAAATCGTCAAAAACTATATCGAACTGCCCAAAATCAATGGCTACAGTGATCGCATAATTCAAGTGTTTATGAATCTGATCAGTAATGCGCTGGATGTACTGGTGGATATGAAATCGCATCCTGATCTAATCATTCAACATGAACATCTTCTTCTTAAGGAAGATCGTGGTAATGAGCGCAGTAATGTTCAGACTGATACGGAAGTTTCGTGGCAGCCTTTGGTAATGATCACATCAGCGATCGCTGAAATCGATAATCGTAAATGGATATCGGTTAAGGTTGCGGATAATGGGATGGGCATTCCTAAAGAAATCCAAAATCGTATCTTTGATAATTTCTTTACTACCAAAGGTCAAGGATATGGTACAGGTTTGGGTTTAGCAATTTGCCATCAAATCATCACCCAGCAGCATCAAGGCAAAATTGTGTTGCGATCGCCCTATCTAAACAATCAAGGCGATGTCACGATTGGGACTGAATTTGAAGTGTTGTTACCAATTAGTTAATAGAACTGCAAAATATTTTAAAAAGTGTGACTTTCCAACACTTTTTAAAATATTTTTGAATTTTGGTTAGTCGCAAAGAGCTGAGTTAGTCTGTTGAGCAAAGCGAGTGCTAAGCTACAGCTGAAGTGATGCTAGCTACCATAAACTCAAATCTGAAGCGCAACTTTGCCAAAAAACGATAAGTCTTGAATCAGCATTGGTCAATTTTACTTCAATTCATCACTTGCCCTATTACTCAGTACCCGATAATTACTTTTCTTTTTACTATTTACTAATTTGGCGGCATTCATCACCAGATATTGATTTAGCAGTGCCATCTGGCAAAACCTTAACACAGGCAATATCTGTTTTTTGAGCAAAGAAAGTATAAGCTATAACACCTGACAGCAATATCAAAGAAGCAGGAATTAGTACATTTAAAGAAAGCCATTTTGGTCGTAATTTCTTCTTGAGATTAGCTAGTTTGTTCTGTACTGACAAAATATGAGGATGCTTTTCTTCGAGCGATCGCTTATAAATTTTGATTGCTTGTTCATAAAGTTTTTTGACCTCTTGGTAGCGCTTTTGAGAATAATACATGGCAGCTAAATCTACCAAACTAGCCGCAATCTCTGGATGCTCTACACCTAATATCTTTTTTTTGATTTCTAAAGCTTCCAAAAACAATGATTCTGCTTTTGAGTACAAAGCCTGAGAATTATAAATTGCAGATAAGTCAAGCATTGCTGAGGCGACATCAGGATTCTCTTCCCCTAAAGTCTGCTTACGGATGGTGATCGCTTGTATAAATAACTTTTCGGTTTTATCAAATTGGTTTTGGGAATAATTGATTGCTGCAAAATCTATTAAGCAATTAGCAACATTAGGGTGCGATTCTCCATACAAATGTTGATTGACAATTAAAATTTGCTCCAGATAGTTTTCAGCATCAGTATATTTACCTAACTTGCGATCTTTTTGGGCTAGCTCTTGTAAGCATTCAAGAAAAATAGAAGCTTTCCCTTGAGAGTAGGGCGGCTCAGGCTCAATTCGATAAACGGCAAGAGTATTACTACTAAAAACAATTTCATCTCCATGCATTAAGACCCATGATTCGCGCATTTCCCCATTAATCAACAACCCATTTGTGCTTTTCCCTTTTTCAGGAGTGCCGTCACTAAGACGAAATAATTGTAGTAGAGGATCTGGTACAGAAATCCCTATTAAAGTTGCATGTTCACGAGACACTGACTGCGATCTCAACACAATATCGTTTTCTGGCGATCTCCCAAGTATATAGCTCTTACTATCTAGTAAGATTCGTTGCTGTCCTTCAGGGTCTTTCAAAATTAGATAATGCTCAAATTGACCACCTTCAACTACGGTCGCATCTTGAGGATTAATGGATCTAGGATTCATAGTAGTATGGGCAATTTCTAATCATGAAGAGCGCAATAGTCATAATATTCAAATACTTGAAAATTATGACCTTGATTAAAACTAACCTACCCACATCAAACTTGCAAGAAGCAACATAACATATTTGGCTGAAGTAAGTAGATATGAGGTTTTACATGATGTTTGCTTACAGCCAAAACCCAAAATGGTTGCGGCAGGTTTTGTCTACCGCAACCATTTTGGGTTTTATTTATGCACTTTTAAAAAAGCGAATAATTTCTCGAACTTGTTCTAAAAATTGACTGTCAGCACTCAATTGTGCGATCGCTTGTCGAGATTCACGGGCTAAGCGCTCATGATCACGATCATTGGTAGCGCGTAAATCTTCGACATTTGCACCTATTCGTGATAGATCTTTGCGGGTCTCATCGGCAAACTGCTCATATTTTGTTACCCATGAATAGGGGTTTTCGGTGCTTAGTTGCTCGTTAATTTGTCGAACGGACTCTTCTAAATTGGCAAAGCGTTGCCGTAACTCCATCACATCTTCGCGAGGATAATCAATTTGTTGCGAAATTAACCTTAAGCGTTGAGCTATATATTCATAGGCACTTATTGCGGGCCGTAATACGGTCAGTAACAGCGCCGCAATCGCACCTACATAACCAATCGTACCAATACCACTTGAAGCAAGAACATACAAGGCGATCGCTGAAATTACATGCAATGCGATCGCTAATCCTAAGGATTTTTGGGCAAGCGATCGGACATAGGGTAATTGATTCTCATCAACGGCGATGCCTTTATCCTTAGAAATTTCCGCTTGATTGAGTACTGCCTTAGACTGAAAGTAAACGTTCCAAGGCACAGTGACGATAATAATCAGCCATACAAAAATGCTTGCCCCAATTACCCAATCAATAAAATTACCAAAGGGCAAATTCAACCATTGAGTCAGTCCAAATCCTGCTAGAAAAATCAGTAGCAAAGCTCCAAGCCAACCAATAAAATTACCCATAGGATTTACCTGAATATGTCTGTACCAAAAGAAGAGAGGCAGCGCTTTGCGCCGCCTCACTTTAAAAAAATTTAGGTCGCTCAGCTAAATCAAATATTAAACCCAAAAAAATGTACCGCCCGCTGCGCGGGCGGTACATTTTTTTGGGTTTGCCGAGTTACTTAATTAGGGAATTTCTGTGGGAACTGAGCAGTTTCTACACTTAGCGCAAC
>JANNDZ010000361.1:0-4868 GCA_031378395.1 Pseudanabaena sp. OTE_75_metabat_487_sub | reverse complement strand
GGCTTGCAAAAAACCGATTTTTATAATGAGAATTGCTACTAAAAGCTCAAGTCATCTAAAGATGACCAAATCAAATCAACCTGTTGTTTCAACCCGTTTCAACGGGTTTTAGCTTTTAGCCCGCACTTGAGTGCAGGGCTATGGTCTTAAGCAGCAACTTGCTTGTGATTATTTTTATGTTCGCGCATCGAGTTCACAAAACGCTCGAATAAATAATCAGCGTCATGTGGTCCTGGGCTAGCTTCTGGGTGATATTGCACTGAGAAGATTGGCAAAGTCTTATGCTCTAGACCTGCGACGGTGCGATCATTGAGGTTGATATGTGTCAACATCGCGGGAGATTCCTTAAAGGATTCACCAGTGAGCGCAAAGCCATGATTTTGGCTAGTGATTTCCACTCGACGATCGGCATTTTCGGCTTGGTTTTGAGCAGGTTGATTGAGTCCACGATGTCCAAACTTGAGCTTGAATGTGTCACCACCCATCGATAAACCGAGAATCTGATGTCCTAAGCAAATACCAAACATGGGTTTATCAGAAGCTAGCAAAGCTTTGGCAGTCTCGATGCCTTGAGTAACAGCGGCTGGGTCTCCAGGACCATTGGACAGGAAGATACCATCAGGATTGTAGGAGAGAATCTTTTCAGCAGGGGTGTCGGCTGGGACGACAATCACGCGGCAACCATAACTAGCGAGGCGGCGGAGAATATTGCGCTTGACTCCGAAGTCGAGCGCGACAACAGTCATCGCTTCACCTGTTAACTGCGATGGTTCGATGAATTCCCATTCGGGTATGGTTTTGTCTGACCATTCATAAATGCGATCGGTTGAGGCGGCTTGAGCAAGGTTTTGACCTTGCATCGAAGGAGCTGCTTTTACTTGCGCTAATAAGACTTCAGGATCAAGAATTTCCGTGGAAATGCCGCCATTCATGGCTCCAAGCGATCGTAACTTGCGGGTAAGAGCACGAGTATCAATCCCTGCAATACCGACAACATTATGTGCCTTGAGGTAATCGGGCAGAGACTGACGCGATCGCCAATTACTAGGGACAGCCGTAATGTTACGCGCAATTACACCACGCACCTGTGGGCGATCGGACTCATCATCTTCGGGGGTTACGCCTGTATTGCCAAGTTCGGGACAGGTAAAAGTTACAATTTGACCTCGGTAGCTGGGATCGGTCATTACCTCTTGGTATCCAGTCATACCTGTATTAAATACTACTTCGCCGATCGCGGTTCCTGATGCGCCAAACGCATAGCCACGGTAACAAGTACCGTCCGCCAAGACCAAAATCGCTGCTTGCTTTGTTGCCATATCTTCAAATACTCGTTCGTTGCTGTCCACTATTCAGATACTTATTTTGGACAATAGCGCACATTCTAAACGTTATCTAGGTCACAAGATCAAAAAAGAAGGCTTGCAATGCAAGCCTTCTTTTGATTTAGCTAAGAACTTCAGCGATTTCTATTACTTGACCATCGGGGTCTTTGACCAAAAAGTTGAGCGGCTTTTCGCTACGGACTTTGTGTTTAATACCTTTGACTTGAATCTGCAACAAGAGTTGCTCTACACAATCGCGATTAAAGCAAATATGTCGTCCTCGATTTGCTTCGGTAACATTGGCTCCAGGGACAATGTGCAATTGGACATTTTTCTTTAATTGATACCAAGCACCTTCCATGTCTGCCGAATATTTGGACTGCGATCGCCTAGCTTCAGCAGGAATATAAATCGGGTCAGCAGGTGCGCCCATGCCATATTCATAGCCATAGTAATAATGTAGCGGCACATCTGCGATCGGCAGTTTCATTTCGCCTTCATAAAAATATCGCGCTTGATCGAGGTTAGAAACCATGATCGTATGTACTTTTGGTGCGCTGGTGAGAAACATCCACATGGCAACAGCGTATGCACCGAGGAGCATAACCATGATGCCTTGAGTAGAAAAAATTGACTCCATCGTAAAGCAACTACATATTAAGAGACTTAGCTTTTTAGTTTAACGCAACTGTCATAGCTTTAAGTAATTGAGTAACAGTTTGGGGATAAATCCTGTGTGTTTCTGGTTTAAGAATCTTGCCGATCGCTAGCCAAGCGTAAAATTTTTCCTGCCAACATCGCCGCTCCGAAGCCGTTATCGATATTGACCACACCGACACCAGTTGCACAGGAATTAAGCATCGTCAGTAAAGGTGCAAGCCCATTAAAACTAGCACCATAACCGATACTCGTCGGCACGGCAACAATCGGACAATCAGCCAAACCTGCAACCACACTAGCCAGCGCCCCCTCCATTCCTGCGACCACAATAATCACATCAGCATCCGCGATCGCATCACGATGACTGAGCAAGCGGTGGATTCCTGCCACACCCACATCCCACAGACGTTTCACCGTAAAGCCACATAGCTCACCTGTAACGGCGGCTTCCTCTGCGATCGGTAGATCGGCAGTTCCTGCGGTGAGGATTGTGATCGTGCCTTGCTTTTTCATAGTTGATTCACCGAGACAGCAAATTTGGGCGATCGGGTAATATCGCAAACCGCGCAAAGAGGGCTGAATCAGTTCATAAACAGAAGATGATATCTTGGTTGCCATTACCAATGGATTTTTGGACTCCATCACCCGCATAATCTGG
This sequence comes from Pseudanabaena sp. OTE_75_metabat_487_sub, assembly GCA_031378395.1. Taxonomy (GTDB): domain Bacteria; phylum Cyanobacteriota; class Cyanobacteriia; order Pseudanabaenales; family Pseudanabaenaceae; genus Pseudanabaena. The sequence goes on along the minus strand of JANNDZ010000361.1, from coordinate 2,225 downwards.
ACAATTTGCTCAGGGGTTTTGCCCAAGCCAAAAATCACTTCAGGAAATCCTGTTCGTAAAGTGCGATGGTGATCGATTTTAGCGAAATCTCCAACTGATTCATAGTGGAGATATTTCAATTCTTCTAAAGCTCTCTCTGGGCTAAGTTCTCCTTTTGCTACTGTTTCCAGAATTTGCTTTAAGTTGTCATGCATAGAGATTAAATGTTCTGATTTAGGGCAATACTTTAGATAGTTTCAGGCACTGGTCAGTTAAGGGGTAAGGGAATGAAAGCCGCGCAATGATGGTAACTCCAGTATGGAAAGCGGTCGATGATATAGCCCGATCTCCATGACTGGGGTCTTGTTTTTACCTAAGCCCACATGAGGTCTTACCCAGTTAGGTACTAATCGTTGTACTGTATCTGATTAATAAAATTTTACGTCAAGCGAAGGAGCAGGAAGAATCGGTAAGAGTTTTACAATAACCTATTAAATCAAAGCATGAGCGCCCCATTACCACCCACAAACCTGATCACCTTTTCCCCCAATACCAAACAGCGATCGCACCTCACCACCCACAAAACCCGATCGCCTATTTCCCCAACATTAAAACAGCGATCGCCACTCACCAACCAACACCCGATCGCCTAAATCTCCAATCAAACAGCGATCGCCCTTCATCACCCGCAAAACCCGCTCGCCTATTCCCAAAATCAAACAACGATCGCCCCTCAACACCACAAACCCGATCGCCTAAATCTGCACATCAAACAGCGATTGCCCTCTGCATCACCCACAAAAAACGATCGCCTAAATCTCAAAATCAAACAGCGATCGCCATATTCTAAATGCTAAACTTTATCCACAAGAGACGAGTGATTTAAGGTATGTATAATAAAAGTTATATATGAAATTCATATGGAATTAAGTTAAAAGGCTAAGCAACCTAAAAAAGCACGCTATCGATTTTGTGAATGCTGAAAAAGTCTTTACTGGCTCGACATTTACGTTTGAAGATAACCGTGAAAACTATGGAGAACAGCATTGGGTAACGCTTGGACTCTTAGGTATGAAAGTTGTTGTTATGGTACATACTGAAACCGAAGACGAAATCCGTATTATTTCCATGCGTGAGGCAAACAAAAATGAACAACTTCTCTTCTTCAGAAACCTCTAATGATCGCGAAGAATATTCCGAAGTAACACAAGCAGATTTAGATCGGGCAAAGTTTCGTATTGCACTTAAACCTATGCCACGCAAGCAAAGTATTACTATTTCCTTAGATGCCAATCTTATTGAGTATTTCAAATTGAAGGCGGGAGAAGTGGGCTATCAAAATCTGATTAATGAAATTTTACGTCAAGCGAAGGAGCAGGAAGAATCGGGAAAAGTTTTACAATAAACTATTAAATCAAAGCATGATCGCCCCTCAACACCCACAAACCCGATCGCCTTTTCCCCACACCAAACAGCGATCGCCCCTCAACACCCACAAAACCTAATCGCCTAAATCTCAACATCAAACAACGATCGCCCCTCAACCCACATAAACCCGATCGCCTTTTCCCTCAAATCAAACAGCGATCGCCTTTTCATGTTAGTGATCCTAGATTAGAATAGTGTTGATAATGCTTGCTTTAGCCTTAAATCTATGATTACAACTATTAAGAACAAGCAATTATTTGTTTTGTTGAACGAGCTAAAGTCTGGTCTGCTAGAACTCTATGGAGACAGATTGTTTTCGATGATTCTTTTTGGTTCTCATGCAAGAGGAGAGGCTAATTCTGAATCAGATATTGATGTGATGGTAGTTTTGGCAGATCCTGTTAATGCAGTTGAGGAGAGAGCGAAAATGTCTAGTCTTTTCTGGTATTTCTTGAGGGAATATGATGAATTAGTCTCAATTATCCCAATATCAAAATCTCGATTTTTAGAAGGTGAAATTTCTTTTCTGAGAGTGGTTAAGCGTGAAGGTATTGAGATATGAATGAATTAGCAAAGTTCTTGATTCTGTCCAATGACGATCTGGAAACTGCTCAATTGCTCTGCGATTGTGGACGGTATCGTTCTGCTATATCACGTGCTTATTATGCAATGTTTTATATGGGTGTGACTAGAATTTGATGTAACGAAAGAATAGTGATAAGTATACAGGATACAATCAAAACAAAGCAGAAAGATTAATAAATGAATACATCAATCATAGAAAGCAATGAGAAATTTGTGACAATACAAATCACAAT
>JANNDZ010000357.1:0-6654 GCA_031378395.1 Pseudanabaena sp. OTE_75_metabat_487_sub | reverse complement strand
AGGTGCATGACATTACTGACGGGAAGATCACAATTGGACTCGATGGCTTGTCTGCCCTGAATTCGTGCAAATCCAAATGGGACCCACACTGTAGCAAGGAGCGCCGATCCCTGAGCCATTATCGCCATGAAAATATTCATGGAACAATACTAAATCATTCCAGTTAGCATCGGTGTCGAATTTTGATTTTTTACCATTTTGCGAATCGTTTACAGGGCGATCGCCACTTTCATCTTTTACAAAGATATTAATTAAGCGTTGGGATAACGCGGAAGCTACATCACTCAATGTCAACAAGTTGCCTGAGCCAGTGGGATACTCGATTTGAAAGCTATCACCATAAAAATGATGGAATTTCTGTAGGGATTCGATAATGAGAAAATTTACTGGCATCCAAATTGGACCGCGCCAGTTAGAATTCCCGCCAAACAGACCGCTAGAGGATTCGGCTGGTTCGTAATCGACCCTGTATTCGCTTCCACTTGTTCTCCAAATATAGGGATGATCCTTATGGAATTTAGAGAGGGCGCGAATGCCATAGTCACCTAAGAATTCATTCTCATCTAACATTTTGGTAAGAATGCGTTGGAGTTTATCGCGATAGCAGATCGCAAGTAAACGCCTAGCTCCCATCCCACAGCTTTCCATGCAAGAGACATTTTGAGTTAGTTCTGGATGATGTTCGATAAACCATTGCATTCTATTTTTGAATTCAGGCAACCGATCTAGCAAATCTGGATCTAAGGTTTGAACTGCAAAAAGCGGAATTAATCCAACCATTGATCGCACTTTTAACTTCAATTGCTTGCCATCAGGGAGGTGCAGCACGTCATAATAAAAGCCATCAGTGTCATCCCAAAGCTCTGTATGCTTCTCACCGACTTTATTCATAGCATCGGCAATGTAGAGAAAATGCTCGAAGAATTTTGTAGCAATATCTTCGTAAACGTTATTCTCCTGTGAGAGTTCTAAGGCAATGGTTAGCATATTTAAACAATACATTCCCATCCAGCTAGTACCATCTGCTTGCTCGATGTAGCCGCCCGTGGGTAGTTCGGCACTGCGATCGAACACACCAATGTTATCCAATCCCAAAAAGCCGCCTTCAAAAACATTCTTGCCATCGCGATCTTTACGATTTACCCACCAAGTGAAGTTTAATAGAAGCTTTTGAAAAACGCGCTCTAAAAATTTGCGATCGCCCTTGCCATGCATCTTCTGCTCAATCTTATAAACCCGATAGGTCGCCCATGCATGAACAGGAGGATTGACATCGCCAAAAGCCCATTCATAGGCGGGGATCTGCCCATTGGGATGCATAAACCATTCGCGGGTAATTACATCCAATTGTCGCTTGGCAAAATCTGGGTCAATCATCGCAATGGGAATCGCATGGAAAGCCAAATCCCAAGCTGCAAACCAAGGATATTCCCATTTGTCTGGCATTGAAAGAATATCTTCAGATTCTAAATGGAACCATTGAGCATTTCGCCCCTTGAGGCGATCGATTGATGGTGTGGGCGTAGCTGGATCACCCTCTAACCAAGGTTTTACAAGGTAGTTATAATACTGCTTACTCCATAACATTCCTGCAAAAGCCTGTCTCTGCACATTTCGCATATCATCTGACATCGCAAATGGAGAGATTTGCTGATAAAACTCATTGGCTTCGCGCAATCTCGTTGCTATGATATCGGCTTCTGTGCCCAATACCAGCACATCAGGAGCAATATCGCTCAATCGCAATCTAATAACTTTAGTCTCACCTGCTGCGATCGCTAGTTCATAATGAGCAGATGCTTTGGTACCCTGTTGCTGAGGATTTACTGATGATTTCTCATTAACAATATAGTCATTAATGCCATCCTTTACATATTGAGAACTATTCCCAGTCCCAAAAAGACGCTGATAGTTAGTTTCATTTTCTGTAAATAGTAATTCTTTACTCTCTGGACAATAGAGCCACATTTGCCCTAGTTGCTCATGGCTTGCGGCAATCATGTCTGAGGAATGCGCCTTAAGTGAGGGTTTCTTGCTATTGTCCCAAACCCAAGTATTCCGAAACCACAATGACGGTAGCAGATGAATCATCTGTGAATCGGGTGCGTGATTGGTGATGCTAATTTGGATCGTAATATCCTGCGGCGAGTTTTTAGCATATTCAACCACCACATCAAAGTAGCGATCGCTATCAAATACACCTGTATCTAATAACTCAAGTTCTCGCTCTTTGCGACTGCGATATTTATTCCCATTGACAAGCTGCTCGTATGGGAAAGCTGTTTGAGGATACTTGTAAAGATATTTCATGTAGGAATGCGTGGGCGTATTATCTACATAAAAGTAATACTCCTTCACATCTTCGCCATGATTGCCTTCGCTGCCAGTTAACCCAAACAATCTTTCTTTAATAATCGGATCGGCTCCATTCCAGAGCGCGATCGCAAAGCAGAGAAACTGATGATCGTCAGAAATGCCAGCAATCCCATCTTCTCCCCATCGATAGGCACGCGATCGGGATTGGTCGTGAGAGAAGTAATCCCAAGCCTCTCCCGTGGGGCTGTAATCTTCGCGTACTGTTCCCCATTGCCGCTCGCTAAGATAAGATCCCCATTGCTTCCAAGGTTTTCCGTTTCTGGTTTCTACTAATCTAGCTTGCTCTGGATTCATCATATTTCTCTACAGGATTATTTCTGCTTTTGCTAATCAATAGGACTTGCATAAAATCGCGTAAGCTTCCAATCATATAGTAGAGACAATTCATGAATTGCCTCTACATCTAGTATTCTATTCGTAAATCCTAATTAGGCTTAACGAGCTGAGAGAGTAAGAGTGTATAATTGGTTCTTCACTGCGGCGATATAGGAATCATTCGTCAAGAACGCAGCAGGTAATCGTTTGTCGGCAACTGCGGCTTTTACAAGTTGAGCTGCAGTGATCGTACCATCATTAAAACCTTTCATCAGACCTTCCGAATCAGGAATACCTTGGCTTGTAAAATAACCTTGATGCGCTAGGTAAGCTAGATTGAAGGGTGTCAAGGTGATCTTCATTTTTACTTCTATGGAAGGCATTTGCATGGCATCTTGAGCCTTGACAGCAGGAACTGAAGCAGTTGCGGAGACTAAGAGGGCAGGCAAGAAAGCTAGAAGTAATTTTTTCATGGGTTTATCTCTCGATATAGAATTTATTGCTTTTGAGAACTAATTAATGAACTAGTTCTTTTTTGACTTGATCTAAGTATTAACCCTTAGCCTGAAGTCACCCTGATGTGAAAATGAGAAAATGATTAATTATGCCTGAGAAGTTATAGTGCTCTCCAAACAGGCAACTTATACCAATGCACAAAAGTATGGCGACACTTTCATGCATTAAAAAATAAACCCAGCAAGGGTTTTAAAAGCACAAAATGACGTAGCCATTTTGTGCTTTGGTATTACAGGGTTTGGGTTCCCCGTCTAAGTCGGGAAAACTAAACCCTGATTTCACTAGATTGGGACATGCTATCGTTTCAAATTCTGTAACAGAGAAATAATATTTGTAGAATGCCTCTAAGATTATTAGGACTTACGCAAAAGGAAAGTAAGCAATTTAATGTATTGGAATGTATAGAAATGTTACTAAAATCATCATTAAATTCAAAATTGATTGCTTCTAGCTGTGTGACTTTGCTCAGTATCACTGCACTTTTGGCAATGCCGTTAATTAGTCTTGCTTGCTCAAGAGATTCAGGTATACCCAAGCATATTGATCAACTCGTCATGTCAGATACTCTAAAAGCAAAAATCTTAGAGGATTTAAGAACTCGATTAGGATTGCCTAAACCTGCTGCCGAATATCTAAAAATCACTCAAGTCGAAGACATCCTAATTAGCGATTTTGACATCAAAATTGATTCAAAAATTGTAAGCTTTCCAATTTGGCGTGTGACCATTCAAGCACAAGGGCAATCTTGGGCTTATCTTGCTTATCATGATGAGTCCATCGCTTTTGATGCTGTCGCCAGCGTTCCAGAAAAGGTTCGCATTGCCTTGGCAAAAAAAATGAGAATTCTATCGGTTAAAGATCTACAGATTAAAGCTGCTGAATTGGTGACAAACATGAGGCAATGTCCAATCAATGCTGGTTGCCTAGCTGGATATGAGCTAAATTGGCGAATTTTGGCGGCGAATGAAAACAGTGTAAAGATCTATAATTTCGATCAAGAAGGAGCGGAATGGCAACGCTGGTCAAAAGAGCAGATAAGTATTAATGGACTTCCTGTAAAGATCAAATCTGCGGTAATGCAAGATGTGATTAACCGATCGCAAATAATTCCACCAAATTTAAATATCGAGAGCATTAAACCTGTAACTTGGAGTGACTGCGGTAACTCAGGTGTCGATGCCCCTACGCCTTTGCTAAGAGGAACCTGCGCTACTGTCAATTTCTCTGGTTGGCAGATGCGGGTGCGCTCTGATGCAATCCGTTATACTTACTATGTACAATCTAACCTAGATAATACAGAGGATTTACCTGCACCAGATGGAATGCAGAGTATTCCGCCAACAGTGTTAGAACAGGTCAAGCAAGATATCGCCCAGCGTACAAAAGCTTTAGCTCAAAACATTAGAGTGATGACAGTCTTACCTCAATATTTCGATCGCTGTTTAGATACTGCTGGCAAAAACTGTCAGAATGGCATAATTGCTGGTTGGCAAGTAATGACAGTTGGCGACACAGTCAGAGGGGACGGCGCTCAAACGTCTTGGCTTTACCATGCCAGTCTCAATGGGGAACAAATTCGCTTTGTTAAATTAGGACCTTATTTCGCCATCCCAGCATCTTTCACACCAGTGTTGCCAAGATAAAGAACTTGCTTTGCTATAACTGAACCATCATGAAATCGCCAATAATTTTAGGTTTAATTCCTATCCAAATCTTAGGTTACGGATTTGGCGGGATTCATCCTAGCTTTGCTGAGGAGATGCTGTTACCTGTTTCAAATTTTTGTCGCAACGAATTTCTGAATGAGAGTGAGCGGCGCTGGAATGAGATCGCTAACCCGAAACCGCAGGAGGTATGGGTTCAACAGCAGGAGATGTGGGCTCAAATCAGCACTGAAATCGATGAAGCTCTGAGTCGAAATATTTCGTCACTATCGATCGCCACACTCAAGCAAACTCAATCATCTCTGCCACATGATGTCCGATGGTTACCTGCGATCGCACCAGATCGCATAATTTCGCTAAGCGATCGCATTGTCGCATTGGCAAAGACAATTGAGAATGGCGTACCCAAGAGCCTAGTACTGATCAATACGGCTCAAATCTATCAAAAGAATGGACAGCCAGAAAAGGCTCAGCAATCTATTCAACTAGCTATTCAATCATTGGACGGTAGCCCAATTTCAGCGACTAATCCAGCCGCTTTTCCAATCGCTTACATGAAACTCGCTGAAGCAGAGATTGCAGTTGGGAATCGAATTTCAGCCACAAAATATTTTGACATGGCTTTTGCCCAAACCATTAAACTAGAAGATCTATTTGCGCGTAATAAATTTCTAGATGAATTAATTGATTTCTATTTAAAAATAGAACAACCCGACAAAGCTCTGGCTGCGTGGCAAAATCTGCCTAAAGATGATTCCTATTCTATCGATTTGGTTAGGATTGCTAGTGGCTATGCCAAACTTAAAAACCTATCTAAGGCAGCTCAACTGCTCGATCCAGTTCTCGCTAAGATTTATGCGATCGCAAATACAGAGCAGAGAGAATCAAAATTGATGATTTTACTTGTCAGCTATGCGCCTAGCGGTGATTTCTCTCGATTATGGCAAATATGCGTCGAGCAAATGCTGCACGCGCGATCGCATGGTTAGCGATCGCTGGCGAAGCACGTAAAGCCAATCAGCCTCAAATCGCCAAACAAGCCCTCACTCAGATGATTGCCGATGGGAAAGCGAGTAGTATTCGAGGCAACTTCGATGATCGGAGGGATATGCAATGGAGTGCCGAAATGAGAAGCTTATCTAATTATCAAGGCTATAACCCAGAACTGATAGAATTTATGAAGCAAATTGGCTCTCCAAATTCTTTGCCATTCATTATCGGCGATCTAGTTCAAAACCAAAAATTTGACGCAGCCCAAAAGTTGATCCCAAAGCCAATGATGATGCAAATCGATGTTGACGTATCTGATGTAAGTGAATTTTGGCTTGAGATAATTGCGCTAGAGGCTGCCAAAGCGGGTCAGCCCAAGCAGGCGATGCAGCGGATTGCTAACGAAACTGATTTAAGGCGACGACTGATGTTTGCGGCGACTTTGCAACAAGGCGGCAATACTAATGAAGCCGATCGCCTATTTAATCTCGCTCAAAGCCAAATATCTGACTCATCTTCAATTAGCGATCGTGTAGCGATCGCGGCGGCTCTTTTGCAGCAATCGACTTGGGTAAATCAAGCGGAGGGATTTCTTCAGCAAATTCAAGCTCAAATCGCGGCGTGTAATGAACATCACGGGCTACGGCGCAGAGATGGACGAACTCGTCGAGCAAATTTTGCCGCGCTTTCTGCCGGATAAGCGCAAATTACCCAAACCAGCCGAAAATAAAGCTGAGAATCCAGACGAATGACACCAAAAAATCGTGGAACCAGTCATTTGTGATTTTTTAGT
>JANNDZ010000338.1:0-2531 GCA_031378395.1 Pseudanabaena sp. OTE_75_metabat_487_sub | reverse complement strand
AATGATCGTAACTGTGATGGTTGCTGGCATCCTCATGGCAATTGCAGCACCTTCATTTCTATCATTTAATAAACCACTCGCGACGGATCGCAACAGTTCAAGAGTCAATTGAGTTTGATTCGATCGAAAGCAATTTCTAGTGGTAAAGCCTATCGCATCCGACCTAAGTTCTTAACACTAGCTGAGTATTCAGATGGGGTAGCACGTAATTTTGTGGTCGAATATGGAGGTACTTGCAATGTAATAGCTACGGGTGGTACTAATGGATGGCAAATGGCTTCACAATTTGACCTCGACTTACCACCAAATATCGGAATTCCTGTAGATGATGCTACTCTGCCTGTGGCAGATGCTAACTACTTGGGATGGACTACAAACAAAAGCATTTGTTTTGATAATAGAGGCATCCTTGAATACGATTCAACTAAAATAGTACTTAAAGATTTTCAAGGATTTAACAAAGCAAGATTAGCATATCTTGAACTTACAAAAGTAGGCGGTGTTGAAATCAAGACTTATAATTCCAGTAACGTACTAATCCCGCTTAGTAGTCAAGATAATCCCGAATTCTGATGGCAATTTACAAGACAATACGATCGCATCTAATGTAAAGCTTTTAATTCAAACTTTCTCACCAAACATAAAAATATTAGATTATGAATCTAAAATTATATCGAAATCAAATCTTAGCAAAACCTCAGCCATCCGAGGAAGGATTTAGCCTAATCGAGACAGTTATTGCGCTAACAACATTGGGAGTTTGCCTTGCTTATGCGATGCCACTATTCCTTTATGCCAAAATCAACAACTCTAAAAGTGAGATTCGGACAGGTGCTTTGATTGTCTCTCAGCGAGTATTTGATAACATTCGATCGAAATCATTCAAGAGTATGCCTCAGAGTGATGGAGGTAAGGCTGGTGGAAACGCTGCTATTGCTGCTGTTGCGGCATATGGAACTACTCCAGCAGCACCCGCAATACCCGCAAATCCTGAAACAATACCAGCTAGTTCAACTCCTACTCCTGCTGAAGAATTAATCACCAAAGCGATGGGACGGCAATATCAAATTAAAGTAATTTACTGTGAAGGTGTAACTACTACTCCAGAAATTTGCAGTGATAAATATCGAAAATTTAAAGTGGAGGTAAGCTACAATGGTTCCAAAGTATACGATCTTGAAGGTAATTATACAGAGTTTCAGTAAAGCACCTAAATCTAAGCAAGGATTTACGCTGATAGAATTGATAGTTGGAATGTCAATCATGCTGATTGTTGGTAGCTTAGCGATGAACGCTTTTATTCAAGCAAGCACCACTTTTAATAAAGATAAGAAAAGCATTGATTCTAGTCAGAGTATGTCTGTCATTTTAGAGATGATCGGTACTGATATTAGACAATCTGGCGAAAATATTAGCGTCGGAAAATTCCCTACGATCGAATTTAACGTAGCTAAAAGCACTGACGATCCAACTCTTAAACCTGGTTCTTCCAAGGTTATCGTCCGTAGGGCGTTAACTGAACCATTAACCCTGTGTGAAGCACTTCCGACAGCCCTAAAGCCCGATCCCACAACAATGACATCGCTAGTTGTCGCTGATAATACAGCTGCAACTGTCTCGGCTTCTGCAAATTGTGATGTGGGAACTTCTTCCAGCAAATTAGTCGCAGCTAGACCTTCGACAGAGATTGTGCTAACAGATACCGTCCCATCTCCAGCACTAGATCGCATCCTTCCCAGAGCATTAAGAAAAGTCCGCGATTACCGCTGCCAATTAGACGATCTCAATCCAACTGTTGCTTATGATGCGGCAAGCCGTGCAACGGATAATTTTTGTAGCACTACTACTTCAGCTCTCGAACTAACAAGGGTAGCTGTAGCTAATGCAAATGGGCAATTTCTGATTTTTAATCAAACTGATGAAACAGTAGATACTACCAATCCTGCAACAGCTAAGAAATATGCCATTACAGTCAATACCACAGGGTTAGGTTCGAGTGCGGTATATAATAACGCTATAGATAAAGCAGTTGCATATCCAATTGGTAGTCCAATCTATGTGATTGAAGAAAGAGCTTATACTTTAACCACAGGTGGCGAGCTGCAAGTATCACTTAACGGAGAAACACCTAAAACTTTAATCAAAAAAATTGATAACTTTATAGTTTCAGCCAGAACTTATACTAACTCTACAGATCGAATTGTTAACCCCACACCCGCAGGCGCTACGGTAAATCCTGTAGCAACAAGCACGACGGCTCTTACCACTGCCAACCCTATCTGCTATTCACCTACGACTCCACCTGAAGATGTAACTAATCCCCAAGCGGCAGCGGCAACCGAAACAAATCCTCAATATATTTGTAGATTTAATTATTTCACTGGTGTTGCAGCCACAGACAATGCTGACTGGAAGACATTGGCAGGTATTAAGGTAGAAATTAAGACTAAGTATGATGGGACAGGGCAAAATGCCACGCCTACAGCTGCTGATACGAAAAAGCTATCTGCCGTTTCGGAATATTTCCCACG
>JANNDZ010000330.1:0-11577 GCA_031378395.1 Pseudanabaena sp. OTE_75_metabat_487_sub | reverse complement strand
CCTAAAAATTGCTGAATTAAGAGGTTAAGTTGGCGGAGCTTGACGGGTTTAGCTAGATATTCATTGGCTCCTGCCGTTAGACACTTTTCGCGATCGCCTTCCATCGCCAGAGCCGTCAGAGCAATGATGGGAGTGTTAATCAAGTTAGGATCGAGGCGAATTTGCTTAGTCGCTGCTAGTCCATCCATAATGGGCATTTGAATATCCATGAGGATGATATCGGGCAGGTTTTCTTTAGCTTGAGCAATAGCTTCTATTCCATTTCGAGCGATGATGACGCGGTAGTTGATGGCGGTCAGATAGGAACTGAAGGTTTGGATATTTGCTTCGTTGTCCTCTGCTAATAAAATAAGCGGCGCATTGTCAGGAATTATGTCTGGTGATGATGAGGTTGTAGAAGTTGGTGTAGAGGCGATCGCATTAGATGCTGATATTTCATAGGGTAGTGCAACTGTGAAGCGACTACCTTTTCCAACTTCGCTCTCAGCCATGACCTGACCACCATGTAGTTCCACAAGCTGCTTAACTAGGGCGAGTCCTAAACCCGTGCCTTCATACTGTCGGTTAAGGGCGCTATCGACCTGTACAAAGGGCTGGAAGAGCATTTGCAAATCTTTGGCGGCAATACCAATACCTGTATCTACTACTTGAAATAGGATCGTCGGCGAATTCATGTCTCTAATTTGTTGGGGAATTGTCGCTTCTCCTTGCCATGTGTCACCGCTACCGATCGCCACGAGGAGATTGATATTGCCTTCATTGGGAGTAAATTTGACGGCATTTGTGAGCAGGTTGATCAATACTTGTTTGATGCGACGTTCATCGATATTGATGTTATTTATATGGGGAGGAATATTGCTATGGATTTGGATTTTCTTGTTAAATGCTTGCTGCTTTACGAAGACCAGACTAGAACTACAGAGATTTTTGACTGAGACTGATGCAATATCTAGTTCTACCATCCCTGATGAGATTTTGGATAGATCGAGAATGTCATTAATCAGGGCTAGCAAATGTTCACCACTTGACTCGACTGTAGCGATCGCCTTCAATTGCTTTTCGTTCAGTGAACCCAAAATCTCATCTTTGAGGGATTCTGAGAAGCCTAAGATAGAATTTAGCGGTGTGCGGAGTTCGTGGCTCATGTTAGCGAGAAATTCGTCCTTGAGTTTGGTGGCGCGGAGCAGTTCATCGTTAATTTTTTGGAGTTGGGCTTCAGCTTGTTTGCGATCGCTCAGATCGGTATGCGTACCCATCATCCGCAAGGCGTGTCCATTGGCATCCCATTCAAGCACTTTACCCCGCGATAAAATCCATTTATAGCTACCATCTTTACAACGTAGACGATGTTCACTTTCGTAAAGGAGGACTTCACTATTGAGGCATTTGTTGATATTTTCGTTGCATTGAGCGAGATCATCAGGGTGAACGAGACTTTCCCACACGTCAAATCTATTCTCGATTTCATCATCTGCATACCCTAGCAGAGATTTCCATTGCGGGGAGTAAAAAACCTCATTGTTTTTCACATCCCAGTCCCAAACGCCATCGCCAGCACCTTCTAAGGCAAATTTCCAACGTTGATCGCTTGCTCTTAAAGCTTCTTCGGCTAGTTTGCGATCGCTGATATCTCGAACAAAAAAGACCACTTCATCATTGCCACAGGGAGCCACGCGCACTTCTTCATAACGCAAAGTGCCCTCAATCCTAACCTCCTGTTCGTAGGCTTGTACAGTTTGAGTGGCAAGCGCTTGCTGCAGGGCAGTATATTTAGCCTCTACATGATTTGGGGTAATATCTACTGGCAAAGCCTCATACATACTTTTGCCAAGGGATTGGTCAGGATTAACCAGATTCTTACCTAGAGGTGATGTCAGGAAGTCCATATATTGACCATCACGGTTAACCCGAAATACCAGATCGGGTAAGGCTACTAGAGTAGCAAGGGCACGTTCTTCACTACGTTTTAGGGCTTCTTGGATGGCTTTGCGATCGCTAATATCAAAATTAACCCCAATCATACTTTCAGCATTACCTTGACTATCTCGCTTAACTCTTCCATAGGCTTTAATGAAGTGAATGCTGCCATCACAATGAATGATCCGAAACTCACAATCGTATTTTGCCCGACCTAAGACAGCTTGTTGGAGTAAAGTTTCGGTAACATCACGATCGTCGGGATGTATTGCGGTTGACCAAATTTCATAAGGCAGATGGGAATAAGTTTCTTCTAAGTTTCCATACAGTTCATACATCCGATCGTCCCAAATCAGAAAATTCTGTTGAATATCCCATTCCCAACAGCCGATCGCCCCAGATTTAAGCGCTAAAGTTAATCGCTCGGTTGCATTCTGTAGTTGCAATTCAGTTTGTTTGCGATCGTGAATATCGCGCAAAATTGTAGAGGCTCCGACCACCTGCCCCGCGTCGTTCACTAAAGGAGAGATGGTTGCCGAGACTTCGATTCTTTTACCTTCTTTGCTGGTACGGACAGTTTCAAAATGTTCTAACCGCTCTCCTCGTCTGAGACGCGCCAAAATCCGAAATTCCTCATCCAAGAGGTCAGGGGGAATAAGCATAAAAATAGGTTGCCCGATCGCTTCAGCCTGTGAGTATCCAAATAATTTCTCGGCGGCAGGATTCCAACTGGTGATAATCCCCTCTAAAGTCTTAGTCATAATTGCGTCATCGGAGGATTCGACCACAGATGCTAAAATCCGCAATGACTCTTTGTTTAGCCTTAGCTCAAATTGACTGATGACCAGCCGACTCAATGCTTCTAGTTGTCTGATTTGTTTCTCGGTGAGATCGCGGGGTTGGCGATCAATCACACATAGCGTTCCTAAAGCAAAATTATCATCAGTAATTAAAGGAACTCCAACATAAAAACGAATATTCGGATCTTTTGTGACCAGTGGGTTGTCAGCAAATCGAGGATCGAGGCTGGCATCAGGAACATTTAAAATCGCACTTTCCGCAACCGCATGACCACAAAAAGAAATATCGCGAGGTGTTTCTGTTGCGTCAATGCCAACGCGGGACTTAAACCACTGACGATCTTTGTCAATCAATGAGATTAGCGCGATCGGGGTTCCGCATATATCCGCAGCAAGTTGCGTCAAGTCGTCGTATACCTGCTCTGGCAAGGTATCGAGAATTTTGTAGCGATCTAGTGCTACTAAGCGATCGCTTTCGTTTATTGGGATTTCAGGTTTCTGCATGATTATTTAAGCGATCGCAATAGTTCTTGAATGGTATTTGATAGTGTTCGCAAGCGAACAGGCTTGGCTATGTAGTCGTTAGCTCCCGCCGCCAGACACATTTCGCGATCGCCTTCCATTGCTAGAGCAGTTAGGGCAATGATGGGAGTGTTAATCAAGTTAGGATCGAGGCGAATTTGTCTAGTTGCTTCTAGACCATCCATGATTGGCATTTGAACATCCATGAGGATGATATCTGGGGAATTTGCCTTCGCCATGCTCACTGCTTCTTCTCCATTTTTGGCGACGATGATACGGTAATTGATGGCGGTCAAATAGGAGGTTATGGTTTGGATATTTGCTTCGTTGTCTTCAGCGAGTAAAATAAGTGGCGCGATCGCATTTTCAGGATTTTTAGCTAGTGGTGGTGAATTTGTGACGGTTGGTTCAGATTCTAACGTGCTAGACAGAGACAAATCATAGGGTAGTGCAACTGTGAAGCGGCTGCCTTTGCCAATTTCACTCTCAGCTGTGACTTGACCGCCATGCAGTTCGACAATCTGCTTGACTAGGGCGAGTCCTAAGCCAGTGCCTTCGTACTGACGGTTAAGGGCGCTATCTACCTGTACAAAGGGCTGAAAGAGTCGTTGTAAATCGTTGGGGGCAATGCCAATGCCAGTATCTACGACTTGAAATAGGATCATTGACGAATTCATGTCTCTCAGTCGTTGGGGAATTGTTGCTTCTCCTTGCCATGTATCGCCTCTACCGACGGCAACTAGCAGACTGATTTGCCCTTCGTTTTGGGTGAATTTGACGGCATTGGTGAGTAGGTTAATCAATACTTGTTTGATGCGCCGTTCATCGATATTGATGTTGTTTATATGGGTCGGAATATTGCTATGGATTTGGATTTTCTTGTTAAAGGCTTGCTGCTTGACGAAAACCAAACTGGAGCTACAGAGATTTTTGACTGAGACTGATGTAATATCTAGTTCTACCATCCCTGCTGAGATTTTTGATAGATCGAGAATGTCATTAATCAGGGCTAGCAAATGTTCACCACTTGACTCGACTGTAGCGATCGCCTTTAATTGCCTTTCGTTTAGTGATCCCAAAATCTCGTCTTTGAGGGATTCTGAGAAGCCTAAGATAGAATTTAGCGGTGTGCGGAGTTCGTGGCTCATGTTAGCGAGAAATTCATCCTTGAGCTTGGTGGCACGAAGAAGTTCTGAGTTGGATTGTTGGAGTTGAAGTTCCGCTAGTTTTCGGCTGGTAATGTCCTGAAACATCACTACCACTCCAATCACATTATTTGCCCAGTCTCGGAGAGGCGCTTTGTGGGTTTCGAGCCAGATTTGATCACCGTTAGGCAAGGTGAGAGTTTCCACTATGTTCAGTTTGGATTTGCCAGATTCCATTACCTCGCGATCATCTTGACGATAGGCGATCGCCTCAGCTTCCGTAGAAGAAAGGTCAAAATCATTTTTGCCAATCATCGCGTCAGCAGACTCTAAATTGAAGATAGAAGCAAATTGGGTATTACAGCCTAAATAGATGAATTCTCGATCTTTCCAAAACAGAGGTATGGGAATCGTATCGACCACTGTTTTTATAAACTTACGTGATTCCTGTAATGCGATTTCGGCTTGTTTACGATCGCTAATATCTGTAATCGTTCCGATATAGTCTGCGACTATCCCATCGGTGTTATATGTGACGACAGATTGCCCATAAACCCATGTCACTACTCCATCAGGACGTTGAAAGCGATACTCAAGGGAGAACGGTCGATTTTCTTGCACTGATTGATACCACTCGGCAGCAACTGATTGCCTATCTTCAGGGTGGATACCGTGTCGCCAACCGTCTCCTATAGCAGATTCTAGTGTAAGCCCTGAAATGCGACACCAGCGATCGTTGATGTAGGTGCAATTTCCTATCGCATCGGTGCGGAAGATTCCTACTGGAGACGCTGCCATGAGGCTAACATAGCTCTGTTCGCTTTCTTTGAGGTCTATTTGGGCTTGTTTGCGATCGCTAATATCCTGAGATGTCCCCATCACGCCTATCACATTTCCCTCTAAATCTCGTAGAGGGATTTTATTAGTCTGTACCCATTGCTGTTCGCCAGATGGCAAGGTAACTTTTTCTTCAATATTCAGTTTTGCTAAACCAGATTCCATAACCTGTTGATCGTCAGCAAAATAAGCAAGAGCTTCATCATGTGTATAGGAAAAGTCAAAAATGCCTTTACCAATCGATTCTACAGATGATTTCATTCCACAAGTTATGGCAAATAGTTGGTTGCATCCTAAGAGAACTGACTGGCGATCTTTCCAAAACACACATAATGGGAAAGCATCGAGGACAGTTTGTAATAATACTTGAGATTCTCGCAAGGCATTTTCAGTTTGTTTGCGATCGCTAATATCTTTCCTGACACTCAAAACACCTATAGGTTGTTCGTTGTTATCCTTAAGGACTGTCACTGATACTGATATAGGAAAACGTGAGCCATCTTTGCGGATATTTGTCCACTCTTCATCAATCAAGCCTTGGGTCGCCATAGATATTATCGCTCCAAAGCCCATGCCAAGATCTTTGCCCAATATTGTGGAGGCTTTGGTGATTTTGTCGCTCAGCTCTTGAGAATCACAGAAAGTTTCGGGTGTGACCTTGCCGACAACTTCCTCCTTGCTGTAGCCAAACATTTTTTCAGCACCAGCATTAAAAGTCTGAATGATGCCGTTTAAATCTGTGGAGATAATCGCGTAGTCCGTACCATCGAGAATGGCTTGTTGGAGTTGATTAACTTGCCATAGTTCTTGGGTGCGTTCTGTGACTTTTGTTTCTAGCGATTGATTGAGCTGTAGCAGTTCTTGCTCGGCGATCGCTTGTTTAATGGAAATTGCCAACTGCACCGATAACTGCTGAAGTAACTGAATATCTGACTCTTCCCAAATCCTTGGAGATGAGCATTGTTGAATTATTAGCAAACCCCATAAAATGCATTTGTTAGCATTTGGTAACAGGATCGGCACGACTAGATTGGCTCGTACTTGAAATCTTTCGAGCAGTTGCAGATGGCAAGCTGTCAAATTAGCAGCATAAATATCATTGGCAACGAAAATCCTACCCTCACAATATGCACCACCATGATTTTCGAGAAAGCAAGTATCTTGAACTTGCACATCTAAGCAAGGCTGCCAAGGTGAGACAATATCTTCGGCAACAATTTTGCCACTCATATCTGGGTTGAATTTATAGATAACAGCGCGATCGGCATTAATAAATTGACGTGCCTCTTTAACAATTGCATTTGAGATATCGTCTAAGTCCGTAAATTCGCGAATCCGCTGTGCGATTTCGGAAATTAATATTTGCTGTTGTTGCGATCGCCAAAGCTGACGACTGAGCGCAGTTTCTCGCAGTGCATGATTAACCGTAGTAGTGAGTGATTTTGCCGTAATGTCCCCTTTCACCAAGTAGTCAGCCGCCCCCAATTTCATGGCACTTACAGCCATTTTTTCATTTCCCTGCCCCGTCAACATAATCACAGGAACTCGATCTTCTGCACGATCGATATTGATTGCTTCTAGAAATTCCAGCCCATCGCCATCGGGCAAACTCAGATCGAGCAACACAATGTCAGGCAGCCGCGATCGGCATAGGTCTAGACCTTCTTCTAGGGTTGCCGCTTCGATAATGCGATAGGTGCTTTCAGAGTCTGATTGCAGATAATGCGAGTACGTGACGCGATCGCTCTCAGCATCATCGACTATCAACAGGGTTATATTAGACTGCAGGAGTTGATCAGCCGCCAGAAGATTCATGCTTATTTCATTGTTACTGAATCATATTATTACATTACCCTATAAAAAATTTTATATCTCAACATCTCATACAAATTTTACTTCTCAAGTTTAAATTGAGAAGTAAAATTTGTATGAGCCGTAGCCAATTACTAGGATTTATTTATCCGAATGGGTGGGATAAATCGCCTTAACATGAACTTTTTGACGTTCTTTGTCTGCATCAACCACAATCCAATTAAGTGGTTTTCCATACTTAATCAATTCATCCTGAATCGCCTGATTTAGGGATGATACTGTGTAGTGATTTTGAAGATCGACTTCGATATTGATTAATTTTGTAGTCATAATAAATTACTCAAAAGCTAGGTGGATTAAAGAAAATCGATGTAATTGCTGTTAATTTACCAAGAATGTAATGCTCTCAGCTGGGGAGTTTTTTTCGACTGGTGGGCTTCCATCCGAGTTAGGACATCATCGAGAATAGTGATTGCTTCGGCAATAAAGGGGCCTTTATTTAACATCACGCATTCAGCACGTTCAGCCATAGCCGCATCCGTCATCTCTCCGCGTGAAGGCGCTCCATCTTTGACCAAACTTTCTAACACTTGCGTAGCCCAGATCACGGGTACATGAGCTGCTTCACAAATCCAGAGAATTTCTTCTTGAATCTCCGTCAATCTTTGATATCCAATTTCAACAGCTAAGTCGCCTCTAGCGATCATCACACCAAATGATTGTTTACTTGCTGCATGGATGATTAATTCTGGAAGATTGGAAACCGCGATCGCCGTTTCAATCTTTGCCACGATCGCGGGGCTAGGGATTCTGCCATCTAAGCGAAGACTTAACTCTTTTTGAAGTAAATCAATATCAGCAGGTTGCTGCACAAAGGAGTAACCGATAATATCTGCGTGAGTGGCGACAAAATCTAGATCGCTTAAATCTTTTGCCGTAAGAGGGCTGAGCGATAAAATTGTTTTTGGAAAGTTCAATCCTTTTTCGGGACGAAGTTTGACTCCTTTGGGGCTAGCATGGGTTACTTGAAGCAGCAGCCCTAATTGCCCATCTGGCAATCGATATTGAGTGTCAACCACACGAGTACGAATTTTGCCATCATCAATATATACGGGTGCATCAACTACTAATAAATCGAGGATTTCGGGAACCGTACAGCAAATTTGGAAATTGTCCACAGGTGATGCGATCGCCTCGCCTGTTTCTAATTTACTTTCAGATTTAGGTACACACCGCGAGAGCAAGATGCGATCCCCTCGAAATACCCGTTTTCGATCGGCTGGCTTAAGGACTTCTCCCGTGCGGATCTTGGGGCCAGCTAAATCCATCATCACTTTACAAGAGGTTCCATTCTCTCGCTCTGCTCGACGAACATGAGCGATCATGCATTCCCATATTTCTGGATTGTCATGAGCGCAGTTAATTCGCACAGAGTTTGCCCCCCGTCGGATAATTTCGCGTACTAACTCATAGTCAGTAGCAGCTTCCGTGGGCAATGTAACCATAATTCTGACCCGCCGATGGGGACTGGCTGTTCCAAATAATTCTTTGGTATGCTGGAGAAGCAAACGATTGCCTTCAAAAAAGGATTCTAGTGGTTGGCGGTGAAAATTTTCTGTGGAGTAATTGCCACACATTACTTCTAGCGCCGCAATCACAGCATCGAGATTGGGTAATACCCTTGCTTCAATTCTTCCCAACGAAGACAACCCCCAAGGCATTAATGCGGATTGGAGTTCGCGGAGGTCATACTGACGTAATGCAAGGTATTGAGCTAGATTCAAGGCACTTGGAAGAAATTCAGCCCGATGAATGCCCGATTGCCATTTGTTAAAGGTAATGGCTCCTTCGCTTTCAACTTTCTGGCGTAGTGCTTGAAGAGTCGATAACAGGACATGGGGACTTGATAAAAACTGCGGATCGATACTAACTGGTGAAGTTTGGCTAATCATATATCAAAGGTTCCTAAATCTATATATTCGCTGGATAGTTCCGAATGATTTAATGTCTCTGATGCGCTAGTTATGCATGTGCAATATCTATCGGTGTTGAGAGTAGCGATCGCAATGATTGGCGAAAGTCTAAGGAGAGATAACGTTGCTGGATTGGCTGCCAATTCTGCCAAAATGCGATTTGCTCTTGCTGTATTGTTTGGTTTACAGTGGGTAGCACCTTTGCCAAATCTGCATTCAATGTCGATTCTAAAAACTGACGCAAGACTTCGCGATCGTGAAGTTGCCCCAAGATTTCTTGGATCGTCTTAAACTCCTCAATTCTCTCAAGGTATGAAGCCTCATAAAATCCTGAAAAGAACTCTGCTTGGTAGCGAATACCTTTCATTTGTTTCCGTAGGTCATGGAGATCATTAACGAATTTCTCTAGGTGTTGATGCAACTCCTCAGAATTTTCAATGGAAATCATGGTGACTGTTCCTGACTGAATAGTTGTTCCTACCAGCCACCCTTGGTGGAGAAAAAGTTGACAGATTAATGGTAAAAGCAAGTCTGGCAAAACTTCTCGAACTGACAAATCGCCGATCATTGTATATCTGGGTCGATCTAGCCAAGATTGGATACCCTGCTTTAAGTCGTAATAGCGATCGCCATTCAGAGTCTTCTGTAAATCGAGAAAGCTGCGATCGCGTTTTTTCTGCAACCGCTTCAAAACTTTCTCAAACTTAAGTAGTTCTGTATTGTCCAACAAAGGCTGATAGCGGCTTATCAGTTCTTGTTGAAGTACATCTAAATCGCGGGTTTCTCCTAAACTTTTAGCGGTTTTTCCGATGGATGAATTGCTTACAGCTTTTGGCAAGACAATCACAGAGCCAAATACTTGAATAGCCGTTCTCAAACGGCGCATCCCAACTCGCATCTGATGCAAAGGTTCAGGATCTTTATCTTCAAAGATGGCTTTTTCTTGTTCGACAATCCTCTGAAAGTTTTGTTGAATGATTTGATAACTGTACTCACCTAGCTTAATCGATAAATCTAATGGCTGGTGCTTCATACAAATTCACATTGCATTATTAGTTTATTGAGACTCAAAATTAATTTTGAACTTTAATCTCAACGATCCTATTATCTCACTTTCAGGACTTTCTACTCTCTCCCCAAACATTTTTATATACTTATGGAGATTTGCCGAACGGCAAGCTAAATATGATTAGGTTTTATTTGCAAAAAATTAAGGATATTGTACGGGCGTATTGCGGATGTAATGAAGCTTAAAATCGTGAAAATAAAGATTGAAAACTGTCAGATCGGCACTGGACAGACTCTTTATTTGTAACACCTAACAGGTTGTTAGGTGTTAGCTATTTTTTACCCTTAATAATCCCTAACAGCTTGCAAGGTGACCGATCGCCCTGATAACAACTAATCTAAGTACATCAAACAATTAGCTTTCTTAAATGACTTGATCAATGGGCTTGATTAGTTCAGGGTAAAACTATGACCACCGCAACATTCGCCGTCAAATCCAATATTTCTGAGCACTCTGGCAACACCTATACTCACAAAGTCCGTGAGTTTTCGGCTGAAGATAAAACTACGACCCTCGAACTACTCAAGCAATATCGCAAAGCACCATCAACATACCTACGCGATCGCCTTGTACGTTTAAATATCGGGCTCGTCAAAAAAGAAGTACATTTTTGGGCAGATCGCCACTCTGAGCTATATGACGATTTATTACAAGTGGGGGCGCTTGGTCTAATCGGAGCCGTTGATCGCTTTGAGCTAAATCGTGGTTATGCATTTAGTTCTTTCGCTGTCCGCTATATTCGTGGTGAGATTCAACATTATTTACGTGATAAAAGTTCTTCAGTCCGCATCCCTCGCCGTTGGATGGATTTGCAGCAGCAATCAGTGCGGGTGATGCAAAAGTTACGCAATACTTTGCAAAGAGAACCTTCGGCACAGGAAGTAGCCAATGCTCTCGGAGTCACACTTATCGAATGGCAAGAAGCAAAACTCGCCTGTCAGAATCGTGCTCCCCTAAGTCTTGATGCACCCATTCGTTCTGAAGAAGAAGATTCCGCTTCCATTGGTGATTTAGTTGCTGATCCTAAAAGCAATATGCAATTACAGCAAGATGAGAAGTTCCGTTTACAACAGGCTTTAGCAGTTCTAGAACAACGCACTAGAGAAATCGTGGAGTTTGTCTTTATCGAAGACCTACCTCAAAGAGAAGTTGCTAAAATGTTAGGGGTCAGTGCAGTCACCATTTCTCGCCAACTCAAAAAAGGCTTATCAACTTTACGTTGTGTATTAGAAGCTGAAGCTTGCTAATCTTTGATTCTTCAATTCAATATGGGGCGTAGGGGCAGAGCATTCCCGCAGAGATTTATGCATTTATCAGGTCACCTGAATTCGGGAATGCTCTGCCCTAAACTCAAAGCGCAGGGACAATTTATTGGTAAAAGCGGAGAGGGTTAAGGTTGAGTCGAGGGAGGCTATTAAGCCCCGCCTCTCTCAGTTAGATCTAGACATGCGTATTTCTACGCATCTAGCTCCCGATATTCTTAGCTTGCGCTTTTGCTCATG